>QNXU01000253.1 GCA_003973485.1 Bacteroidota bacterium
CCACCATTAATATCTGGCAGTATTTTATTAGGATCAATTTCTATTTTTGCTACTTCTTTTCCAGTGCTTAACAAATGATTCCATGAATTTCCTCTTTGCCAAATTTCAACAGGAAGTTCAACCATTTCGTCCGTTCCATCTGCATAAGTGACTTTCATTTTTACTGGCATAGGAACTTCTCCTTTATTTGCTAACACTAATAAATAGCTACCTTGATAAGGATAAACGCCATCTAATGCAATATCAATATTTCCATTTCCATAGAACCAAGTTCTCCAGAACCATGAAAGATTTTCTCCTGATACATTCTCCATAGTGTTAAAGAAATCACCTGGAGTTGGATGTTTATAAGCCCATCTGTTGATATATGCTTTAAAAGCATTATCAAATCTTTCATGACCTAAAATATATTCTCTTAACATTAATAAGCCCATTGCTGGTTTCATGTAAGCAATCATCCCTAAATTTCGAGTATCTGCCACATCAGGATAAGTAGCAATTTTTTCTCTATTTTCACTTGTCAACCAGCCTACATAACTTCTGGTTTCATCTAAGTCATCGGCAAATTCACCATCATTAAATTCTTCTGAAGAATAGAAATTAATAAAAGTGTTGAATCCTTCATCCATCCATGCGTAAAGTCTTTCATTACTTCCCACAATCATAGGGAACCAGTTGTGACCAAATTCATGATCGGTAACGCCCCATAGGGATTTATTTTTCGATTGATATCCACAGAAATTCAATCCAGGATATTCCATTCCTCCTATATCAGCTGCAACGTTCACCGCATTAGGGTAAGGATATTCAAACCACTTATTTGAATAATGCTCAATTGATGCTTTAGAATATTCAGTGGAACGTCCGTAGCCATCTTCTCCATCACTTTCTTTAGGATAGGCAGATTGTGCCATGGCTTTTTTACCACTTGGCAAATCAATTTTAGCTGCATCCCAGATAAAAGCTGGTGATGAACCCCAAGCCACATCTCTGGCATTTTCAATTTTAAATTTCCAAGTTAAATTTCCTGATTGCTTAGGTCTGGTTTTAGAAGGGTCTCCTACTTCATCAGCCGTAATGATATGAACTGTTTCATCGCTTTTGGCTGCTTTATCCATTCTGTTTTGCTGTTCAGCAGTTAAAACATCTGCAGGATTTAATAACTCTCCTGAACCCACAACAATATGGTCATAAGGAACAGTAACATTGTATTCGAAATCACCATATTCTAAATAAAACTCTCCTGCACCTAAATAAGGTTGAGTATTCCATCCTTGAATATCATCAAATACCATCATTCTAGGATACCACTGAGCCATTGCAAAAATGGTTCCATCATCCACTTTCAATTGCCCCATTCTATCCATGCCTTTTACAGGGATTTTGTATTCGAAATTCATGCTTATAGTGGCCGTACCACCATTAGCTTCAATAGGTTCATCAAAAAATACTTGCATGCGAGTATCGTTGATAAGATGTTTAGTTGATGGATTTCCTCTTCTACCGCTAATGGCTTTTAAATTAGTAATGGTATAACCTCCATCCATATCACCAGCATAGCGATTTCCTTGAATTGGAGTTGTTAAGGTACCTCTTGATGTTTCTGTAAAGCGATTTTGCTCTAAATGCAACCAAACAAATTCTAATTTTTCAGGGCTATTATTCGTATAATCAATGCTTATATCACCCCTAATCATTTCATTTTCTTCATCTAGAGTAACATTAATTTTATAATCAGCACTGTTTTGCCAATATTGATATCCTGGTTTACCCGATGCTGATCTGAATTCATTTCCACTTCTGTCACCAAAAAATTCAAATAAATCCTGATTGGTTTCTTGTGGTTCTTGTGCAAATAGGCTACTCATTACCCCTAAAAACAATAGAACCGATAGTTTTAGTACTTTCATATATTTCATTTATGGTTTAAATTCTATTAAGCACGAAATTAATATATTTTTATTGCCCTGCACAGTTTTGTTTGATGAATGGGGTACAAGTATTGAGGTGTAGATGTTTTGAAGTGTTGAAGTAAAAGTCAGCAGAACATTAAGTTGTAAGTTATCATGTTGGCAGATTGGGTAGATATCTTGAAACTTTTTCAACATCTTTTACTGAAGCGGGTTATGGGTACTAGGTAGATTTTATATCTTTGCCGCAGCTAAAAATAAACAAACATATACTATGGAAAATATAGCAGTAATTGGTTCAGGAACGATGGGTAATGGCATTGCACATGTTTTTGCTCAAAATGGATTTAAAGTTTCTTTAATTGACATCAGTGAAGCAGCTCTTGAAAAAGGAATGGCTACTATCGCAAAAAACTTGGACAGACAAGTAAAGAAAGAAAAAATAGATGAAGCCAAAAAAACTGAAACACTTAAGAATATCACTACATTCACCTCAGTTAAAGAGGGTGCAAAAGGTGCTGATTTGGTAGTGGAAGCTGCAACTGAAAATACAGATTTGAAACTGAAAATCTTTAAGGAATTAGATGAGGTTTGTGATGAAAAAACTATTCTAGCATCCAACACTAGCTCTATATCTATTACTAAAATTGCTTCAGTTACGAATAGACCTGAAAAAGTAATCGGAATGCACTTTATGAATCCAGTTCCTGTAATGAAATTAGTGGAGATTATCCGTGGATATTCTACTTCTGATGCAGTTACTGAGCGAATCATGGAAATGTCTAAAAAACTAGGCAAAATACCTGAGGAAGTGAATGACTATCCTGGTTTCATTGCCAATAGAATTCTGATGCCAATGATCAATGAAGCAATCTTCAGTTTATTTGAAGGGGTTGCGGGTGTAAAAGAAATTGATTCAGTAATGAAATTAGGAATGGCTCATCCAATGGGACCATTACAATTGGCAGATTTCATTGGCTTAGATGTCTGTTTAAGCATCTTAAATGTATTGCATGATGGTTTAGGTGATCCTAAATACAGACCTTGTCCATTATTAATCAATATGGTGCAAGCTGGAAAATTAGGCGCTAAATCTGGTGAAGGATTTTACGATTACAGCCATGGAACAAAAGATTTGGTGGTTGCTAGCACTTTCAATAAGTAATGGAAGGACTTAATCCTGAAATTTTAAAAGATTTAGTCAGAGTAAAGATGCCCTTTGGAAAATACAAGGGCACTTTACTTTGTAATTTACCTGTCTCCTACCTTGAGTGGTTTAAAAGAAAAGATGGCTTCCCACCTGGGAAATTAGGCATGCAAATGGAAACGCTCTGGGTTATTAAAACCAATGGACTGGAAGATTTGCTGAAACCATTGAAGTAATCACTAAAATTCTAGGAAATATTTCACTAAGATTCATGTAAAAATCTTAGAAGGATTAATAAAATCTTAAAGGATCTTTATTAAAAAAAATTAGGAAACATTCTCAATGGTCTCTCCTTTCATAATTTCAGAGAACATTTCATAAGATTTTACTCTTGCTTCATGATCGTAAATATGTGAAGCGACAATCAGTTCATCCACACCAGTTCTTTTAATAAAATCTTCAGTTTGACTCTTCACTTTCTCTCTACTTCCTACAAAAGCAAATTGCATCATTCTTTGAAATGCGGGATGCTTAGATAATTCCTTTAATTCAGCCGTCATTTCTGTTGGTGGCTGCATGTAATCTAAATTATTGGTCATTACCCCTAACATCATCCTTATCATGGAAGTAGATAATCGCTCAGCCTCTTGAACAGTTTCAGCAGCTATAACATTTATCCCTGCTATTGTATAAGGCTCTTTTAAGGATTTTGAAGGTTGAAACTCATTATAATAAATGTTTAGCGCATCAAACAGTTGTGTAGGCGCAAAATGAGAAGCAAAAACATAAGGCAATCCTTTTTCAGCTGCTAAATGTGCACTATCTGTACTTGAACCTAATATAAAAATGGGGACTTCTACTCCTTCTGCAACAGTTGCACGAACCTGTGAATTTGCATTAGCTAAAGAAAAGTATTGTTGAATTTCACTTACTTCCTGCGGAAATTTATGCACTGATTGATTTCTATCCGAACGAATAGCATGAGCTGTAACTTGATCTGTTCCTGGGGCTCTTCCCAAGCCTAAGTCAATTCTATTCGGGTATAGACTGCCGAGTGTTCCAAACTGCTCTGCAACAATCAAAGGTGAATGGTTTGGCAGCATAATTCCACCTGACCCAACCCTTATCTTTTTCGTTCCACCTGCAATATGGCCAATTAAAACCGATGTTGCTGAACTAGCAATACTGACCATATTATGATGTTCGGCTAACCAAAATCTATTATATCCTAATTTTTCAGCTTTTTGCGCTAAATCTAGGCTGTTTTCAAAGGTTTTTTTTATGCTAATATCTTTACCAACACTAGCTAATTCTAATATGGAAAATGGAGTATTCTTTAATTTGGACATTAATTTCTGATTAACTTTCAGTCCATTTTAACTGTTTAATGTAGTTGAGGTTGCAGTTAAATCTCTTTATTAGTAATTCAACTCTTATATTTTTGAATATAAATAGCTGGGATCAACAATACCATTAGAGTTGGGTTAATGATTAACCTATGAAGAAAGCTGATATACATGTGGTCGATTGATGTGTAATACCTCAAAATAAAATATGGAATCAATAAAAAGAAGAACCCCACCGCTTCAATTGCTAATCCAAACTTTACGTATTTATAATCATAAAAAATAGCGTAAATTAATAGTAGGACTAGATTATCATTCAACAAAAATCGAATAATCCTATTGATGATAAATTGATTTTGAGCACTTAAATTATCTGAAATTAATAAACTATAGTCAAAACGTTGAGCGATAAAAATTATTCCCAAGCCTGTTAAACTGATAAAAATCAGCAATATTCTAAGTCCTTTATTGGGTTGTAACCAATCTTTATTTTTCATTGACTTTAAAAATCCAAAGTGCCCACATACCGAATACGCCTATGTAAATAAATGCTGTAAATAAATATTTATGACTGAAATATAGAAAGTCAGGCATAGAAATAGTTACATGAAACAAAAGTAAAATTCTTAGCAGATTGAATAAATGAATTACTACTATGCCCAATGGAATAAACCATAACATTCTTGTTCCGATTTTGCCATAAGCAATCAGGAATGAAACAAAAATCACCATTACATTTAAACCATTGCAACCTTCATAAACTGATAAAATAGCCTGACTATCTCTGAAAATAAAAATACTTTTTAAATCATCTTTTGGTCCGGTAGCAATTTTATCTTCATATAAATCAATGATATTAGCGGTTTGTTCCGTCACCCATTTAGTCATGAAATCAGCCTCTCCTTTGGAGGCATCTAAGTAAAAGCCATAGGCTATATTAAGAACTAGATATAAACCTATAAATTTAGCCAGAAATAAAATGGATGGTTTAAAGTCTTGATATAAACTCATTTCTGAACAATTTTAGCAGGAACACCAACAGCTGTTTTTTCTGCATCCAAATTTTTGGTTAAGACTCCACCTGCACCTAAGGTAGTGTTTTTTCCCATTTCAACTCCATTCAATATATTAGCTCCACTTCCTACAAAAGCACATTCATTTAGTTTCACCTCTCCTGCTAAATTGGCTCCTGGCATCACAGAACTAAAATTTCCTAACTGACAATCATGTCCAATTGTGGCATTTAAATTTACCACCACAAATTCTCCCACATTAATATTGGTGGTTAAGTTTGCTCCAGCACAAATAATGCTTCCTTTTCCAATAGAAATTATGTCATTAAATATGGCATAAGGAGAAATCACTTTTGAAAATTCAACTCTTGGATTTGTGATTCTCTCCACCACCTTCTTTCTAATTTTACCATTTCCTATTGCCAAAGCAACAGATATGGGGCGATTCCAATTATTAAGCTTTTCAGTATCGCCTAAATATAATTTCCCTAATTCAGATGATTTATCTTCATCATCAAAAAAGCCTAAAAAGTGATAGGGGTACCCTTTTTTAATAAGCTGCTGCACTATCAAATTCACTTCTCTGCCAAAGCCACCTGCGCCATATACTGCAATTTCTGTCATCTAAACCGTTTTTTTAATGATTTTAGCTGGGTTTCCTACTACTACACAATGATCTGGAACATCCTCTACCACCACCGCTCCAGCTCCAATGGTACACCATTTCCCTATTTTCACAAGTGGAATAACAGTTGCTCCAGCTCCGACCAAGGTTCCCTCACCAATTTCAACTCCACCACAAAGTGATGCATTAGGTGCAATATGTGCAAAATCACCCACTACACAATCATGATCAACACTAGATGAAGTATTAATAATGACATGTGCTCCTATCTTTGTATCTGCATTTATAACGGTGCCTGCCATTACTACGGTTCCCTCTCCTATTTCCACATGCGAACCCACTATGGCACGATCATGAATAGCGGTTCCAAATTCTGCCTCATCTAACTGCTCTACTACTTTTTTGCGGGTATCATTTTTCCCAATAGATACAATACATTCTTCCAATGGATCATTAAAATCCTTGGTTTTACCTAAAACTGGAATACCCCAAAGCTCTTTTTTTGCTTCATCCTCATCAAAAAATCCTTTAACTTGAATACCTTTCGATAAAAGAATATCCACTATCACTTTTGCATGTCCGCTTGCTCCGAATAAATACATTTAGTACAATTATATTATTGCTTTTCTTATCAAGACCTTGAATTTAAGTAAGCATTTTCAAAACCCATTTTAAGCCTTATAAAAATGATTATCAAATTTAGAAATTATTCTAGTTCATTTACAATATTTCCAATATCAATTAGAGCTACTGCTACAACTAATATAAATTGTTTAGAACGATTTCACCCTAAAAACTACATAGTTGCAAAATATCTAAACTATTTTCCGAATCATTAAACACTATAATAGAAGCATCCTTTTTAATAGATTACTATTAAAATACTAAATAATAAAGCAATTATATAATTCTATAGAATAGCAGTTGGTTTTCAATGTGGAAATTTCATCAAATCATTACACAATTGAGTTGAATCAAAAAAAATATTAATTAAACATTAATAACTGTTAGTGGTATATGTCCATGTGAAAAATATAAATAATATGATTGAAAGAGTTACAGATATTAATTTAGAAGAACATTTAAATAAGAATGAAAAGGTAGTCGTTAAGTTTTATGCTGATTGGTGTGGAGTATGCAGAGCATTTGAGCCTCAATTCAAAAAAATGGCTGAGGAGGCTGGAGAGGATGTAAAGTTTCTTGAAATTAATGCCCCTGATAATCCAAAAGCACGATTATCTGCTGGGGTATATAGTTTGCCATTTTTTGCTAGTTATGAAAATGGTAAATTAAAAAACAAAATTTCTACTGCTGATAGAAAGGCTGTTCAAGATTTAATTAATGAATTTAGGCAGGAAGATGCTTTAAATTGAGCTATTTAATTTAAAAAACATCCTTAAGTTGCTCAAATTCTGATGTTTGAACATTTTAATGAGCTTACAGAAAATGTCCGATTGGAATAACCCAATCGGATATTTTGGTTTTATGCTAAATACTTAAAACTAACACAAGATAGAATATTACTTATAAAAAAGATATTCTTCGTTAAGTGGCAAAAAGCCCGCATTTCATTAATGCAGGCTTTCATGATTTACAAACTCTTATAATCTACTATTCTTCAAAAGTTGATTTCAAATGTTTTTCAGCATTGAATTCGTTATTCTCTCTGTCAACATCTGCCATTCCCTCTTTTTCATCAATTACCATACTTTTTATACTAGAAGCAGGTTTATCTAACTCAAAAGTGTAGGTAGGGAATACCCAAGGCCAATCAGCTAAAATCTTCACATTTTGATCTTCATCAAAAGATTTTTCACCTCTCATAATTCTCAATGGAATGTAAACCATTTCAGAACTACCATCATTATAAGTAACAGAAACCTCCAAAGGCATTGGCATTTCACCCACTTTTTCTAATGTCACAAATGACTTCCCATCTTTCTCTAAAACTGCTTTAATACCATAATCAATTTGCTTAGTAGAATACACAAAATATTCTTTGTACCAATCCAGCTCTAAACCAGAAGCCTTTTCCATCACTCTTATGAAGTCATTATCATTTGGATGTTTAAATTTCCACTCCTCAAAATAGGTTCTCATTGCTGGATAAAAAACATCCTCTCCCATGATATATCTTAATTGACCTAAGAAAGTAGCCCCTTTAGAATAAGCTGCTCTTCCATAAGCAAAATTGGTCACATAATGATCGGCATGTGTACTCATTGGTTCTTCATATCCACTTTCTGCAAGTGCTAAATAACCTCTGTAATTACCTGATTGAGGATTTTCCTGACCTTGCTCCATAATAACATTCATAGTTTCAGCTGAACCAAATGAAGTAAATCCTTCATCCATCCATTCATATAGTGCTTCGTTGGTAGCTAATACTCCTTGATACCAGCTATGAAACATTTCATGTACCGTAACACCTACCAAGCTTCCCAAACTTCTTTCTCCAGTAATTAAAGTAGCCATTGGATATTCCATTCCACCATCACCACCTTGAATTACAGAGTACTGATCATAAGGATACTTCCCAAAAGTTTTACTAGCATATTCAAAGGCTTTAATAGTGTACTCTGGTAACTTTTCCCAATTCTCTTTAGTTTTATCATTCATTTGATATAAGAAATGCAATTCTGGGCCATTTGGTACTTGCGCCTTAACATGTGTGAAATCTGGATCAGCAGCCCACATGAAATCAATTACTTTGGGTGCTTTAAAATGCCAAGTATGTTTACCATTTTTTCCTTTTCCTGGCTTCACTCCTTTATCTTGGTATCCATGACCAACCTCATTAGGATTTTGAAGATAACCAGTACCGCCCAATACAAAATCCTTATCTATCGTGATTTTCACATCAAAATCTCCCCAAATTCCATGAAATTCTCTTCCGATATAAGGATTTGAATGCCATCCTTGGTAATCATATTCTGCCAATTTAGGATACCATTGTGCCATTGAATAGCTAACGCCTTCTGCATTATCACGACCAGATCTTCTAATTTGAACTGGGACTTGCGCTTCAAATTCCATTTCAAAAGTAGAGGTTTCACCTGGATTAATAGGTTTATTTAAATCAACCTCTAAAATAGTGCCTACTACTTCAAAATCTACTTTTTTACCATCTTGCGTAAGGCTTTTGATTTTTTGATAGCCGATTTCATCTTCTGATAATTTACTAATTCTATCACCAACTCTTCTGTCCGGATCTTTAATAGTTCTGGAACGAACGTCCATCATACTGTTTGGTTGAAAAGCATTAAAATACAAATGGTAAAACACCTTATCCAACTGATCTGGTGAATTATTGGTGTAAACTGCCTTTTGTTTCCCTTCGAATTGATGTGTTTCCACATCCATATCAATTTCCATTTCATATTTTATAGCTTGTTGCCAACGGTCTGTTTGCCCAAAAGCAAAAACAGAACTCATCAACATAGCCATTACTAATCCTAAAAAATTTATTTTCATAATGATTATATTTTGGTTTTACATCAAATTCAAAAATGGTCATTTCTATTTAATATGCCAATCTATTTTATATAAGCTTTGTGATTTAGCTGATGAAATGAATTTAAACAGTCAATTTCAATTCGAAAATTTAATTTTTATAGTATAAAATTGTAATGCCTGTTATTTCTTTCTAATTTTCTACCTTTGTGAAAGAATAAGCTAAGACTATGTTAGATTATAACACCCAAAGACCTGAAATGAAATTAAAAGAATATGGACGTAATGTCCAAATGTTGGTCAAACATTTGCGCACTGTAGAGGATAAAGAGACACGCAATAAAATGGCTTATACTGTTGTGGATTTAATTAAACAGTTGAGCAGTGGTCCTAAAGACCATAATAATGACAATATGCAGAAATACTGGGATGACTTATACATCATGTCAGATTTTAATTTAGATGTTGATAGCCCCTACCCAATGCCTGAAAAAGAAATATTGGGAAGAAAACCTCAGCCAGTAAAATATGCTTCTGACGAAGTGAAATTCAAGCATTATGGTAGAAATATTGAGTTATTGGTTGAGAAAGCCATAAGCATTGAGGATGAAGAAGAAAAGCAAGCGGCTGTTTATTATATCGGTAGATTGATGAAAACCTTCTACACTACTTGGAATAGAGATAATGTAACTGAAGAAGCCATTGCAGATAATATTGTACAATTATCTAATGGAAAATTATCCGTTGATATTGACCATGTGAAGGCAACAAATGGATTTGATGCCATCTTCAAAGACAACAGACCAAGAAATAATAATAATAAAGGCAAGCGATCAAATAAAGGAAGCAATCCAAAAAGAAGAAGAAACTAATCAATGGCATCATTTAAAATAACCGGAGGGCAAAAACTTTCCGGTGAAATTCATCCTCAAGGCGCAAAAAATGAGGCATTACAAATTCTTTGCGCTGTTTTATTAACACCTGAAAAAGTTACCATCCATAAAGTTCCTAATATTGTAGATGTCAATAAATTAATTGACTTATTAAGAGATTTAGGCGTGGAAGTAAACCAAATTGGAGAAGAGAGCTATGAATTTACAGCAAAAAATGTAAATCTTGATTTCTTTGGGACTGCAGAATACACCAAAAAAGCAGCTTCATTAAGAGGTTCCATTATGCTCTTAGGTCCGCTTTTGGCCAGATTCGGAAAAGCTATGATCCCAAAACCAGGTGGAGATAAAATTGGTAGAAGAAGATTAGACACCCATTTCATTGGTTTTCAAAAATTAGGAGCAAAATTTCTCTTTGAATCTGAAAAAAACTATTACCACATAGATGCTTCTGGTTTAAAAGGTGCTTATATTCATTTGGATGAAGCCTCCGTTACCGGAACTGCGAATATTATAATGGCGGCCTCTATGGCGGAAGGTAAGACTACTATTTATAATGCTGCATGTGAGCCATACTTACAACAATTATGTAAAATGTTGGTGAGAATGGGGGCGAAAATAGAGGGTATTGGATCAAACTTATTACATATTGAAGGTGTAAAAGAATTAAAGGGAACTGAACATACCATGCTTCCTGATATGATTGAAATCGGTAGTTTCATAGGTTTGGCTGCCATGACACAATCTGAAATCACCATCAAAAATGCAGGTATTGAACATTTAGGGATTATTCCAGAAACTTTTCAGCGACTTGGCATTAAGATGCAATTTAGAGATGATGATATTTTCATTCCTTCTCAACAACATTATGAGATAGAAACATTCATCGATGGCTCCATTATGACTATAGCTGATGCAATTTGGCCAGGCTTCACTCCTGACTTACTAAGTATTGTTTTGGTTGTGGCTACTCAAGCTAAAGGTACTGTCCTAGTGCACCAGAAAATGTTTGAAAGTAGATTGTTCTTTGTTGACAAACTCATCGATATGGGAGCACAAATCATCTTATGTGATCCTCATAGAGCTACTGTTATTGGTTTGGATAGGCAAATAAATCTAAGAGGGATTTCCATGACCTCTCCAGACATCAGAGCAGGAGTTTCATTATTAATTGCAGCTTTATCTGCAGATGGAGAAAGTACTATTCACAATGTAGAGCAAATAGATAGAGGGTATCAAAATATTGACACAAGATTAAAAGCTTTAGGTGCTAAAATTGAGAGAGTGGATAGTTAGGAAGAATTGAAACTGTTGAATCATTGTTTTTGGGAAAAATTATAATTTAAAACCTGAATGGTTATAACCAAATTATCTTCACTCTATCCTTTTTACCACTATTTCTAATGTATTTTTAATTTTTGCAAATATCTGAGCCTTTAAATTTACCACTCTCAATGAATATCCGTACCTTTGCGGACTGATTGAAAAAATGCTATGATTAATACCAGTAATTTAACCCTCCAATTTGGAAAAAGAGTCTTATTTGATGAAGTAAACATCAAATTCACACAAGGAAACTGCTATGGCGTAATTGGTGCCAATGGAGCAGGGAAATCCACTTTCCTAAAAATCCTTTCAGGTGAAATTAACCCAACAAAAGGTAATGTAAGCCTTGAAGCTGGAAAAAGAATGGCTGTGCTAAAGCAGAACCATAATGAGTTCAATGAGCATTCCGTTTTGAATACGGTGATGATGGGGCATGATAAATTGTGGAACAACATCAAAGCAAAAGAAGAATTATACAGCAAACCTGATTTTTCGGAAGAAGACGGTATTAAAGTATCGGAATTAGAAGAAGAATTCGCTGAAATGGATGGCTGGAATGCTGAATCGGATGCAGCAGCTCTATTGAGCGGTTTGGGCATTGAAGAAGAGCATCATTACAAATTATTGAAAGATGTGGATGGTAATTATAGAGTACGTGTCCTTTTGGCACAAGCTTTATTCGGTAATCCTGATGTTTTGATTTTAGATGAGCCTACCAACGATTTGGATATCTATACCATCGCTTGGTTAGAAGATTTCCTTTTAGAATTCAAAAATACCGTAATCGTAGTTTCTCACGATAGACACTTTTTGGATACGGTTTGTACTCACATTGTAGATATTGATTTCAGTCAAATCAATATGTTCTCTGGAAACTACTCTTTCTGGTATCAATCAAGTCAATTGGCTTTAAGTCAAAAATCATCTGCCAACAAAAAAGCAGAAGAGAAAAAGAAAGAACTACAGGAATTTATTGCACGATTCAGTGCAAATGCTTCTAAATCAAAACAAGCAACCAGTAGAAGAAAATTATTAGATAAAATTAATGTAGAGGACATAAAACCTTCTACTCGTAGATATCCTGCTATTATCTTTAATCAGAATAGAGAAGCTGGGGACCAGATTTTGCAAATTGAAAAACTCAATAAAGCAGTTGAGGACAAAGTCTTGATTAAGGATTTGGATTTATTCGTTAATAAAGGCGATAAAATATCCGTTCTGAGTAAGAATAGTTTGGCTACTACTGCCCTATTTGAAATCTTAAACGGCAATATGCAAGCTGACTCAGGAAGTTTCAAATTTGGTCAGACTATCACAACTTCTTATTTACCCAATCATAATGATGAGTTTTTCCAAGGCAATGAAAACCTAATCGACTGGCTAAGAAACTACTCAGATGAGAAAGATGAAGTTTACATCCGTGGATTCTTAGGTAAAATGCTTTTCACCGGAGAAGAAACCTTCAAATCAGTGAATGTTTTATCAGGAGGAGAAAAGGTAAGATGTATGGTTTCAAAAATGATGTTGACAGGTGGAAACTTGTTGATGTTGGACGAACCTACTAACCACTTGGATTTGGAATCTATTCAGGCATTTAACAATGGCTTGAAAGATTTCCCTGGAACTGTTATTTTTACTTCTCATGACCATGAGTTTACGAACACAGTTGCTAATCGAATTTTGGAGCTTACGCCAAATGGCAATATCGACAGTTTGAAAACTTACGATCAATATATGGATGATGATAGGATTCAAGCTCAGAGAGAAGAATTATATGGTAAGGTAACAGCTTAACTTTTCCAAAGTTGCTATTAGCTAATTAACTGAGATTTTGAGACATTAGGGTTTCTAATTAGTAAAACTTTGGAAAAGTTACCCATTGAATAATCAGATTGGAACATAAAGTTCATTTTTCAGTTTAAAGGAATAATGAAAATTTTAATTAAAATATTAAAAGGCTTACTCATTGCAGTAGCCTTTTTCATTTTAGGCTATTATATGGTAAAATATTTTGTTCCGACAGTCGGTAAAGCTCCTGATTCGAAGGAGATGGCCAAATCACCTTATTATCACAAAGGCAAATTTGTTAATTCTATTCCTACTAAAAGTGCAGAGTTTACTCAAGTTCCGCGTATCCTTAGGAATTATTTTAAAAGAGATGTAGAAACCAATCCAAGCAAGGATTATGTTTTCACAGAAAATAACAAACAGGAAAACGATAGCATACTGCAAGTCAATTGGCTAGGACATGCAGCGATTTTATTCTATAAAAATGGTAAATATGTTTTAGCTGATCCGATGTTGGGCGAGCGTGCATCACCTTTTACCTTTATGGGGCCAGAAAGATTTAGCGCCCCTCCTATTTCGGCCGAAGATCTTCCCGAATTAGAAGCAGTAGTGATTTCACATGATCATTATGACCATTTGGATTATGAAACGATCAAAAAAATAACGGCCAAAACAAAATACTTTTTTGTTCCGACTGGAGTAAAAGCAAGTTTGGAATACTGGGGAGTTCCAACTGAAAAGATTAAGGAATTTAGCTGGTGGGATACTCATACTGAAAATGGTATATCCATAATCGCCACACCCGCTCGTCACTTTAGCGGAAGATTATTTAGTCAAAACAATACTTTTTGGGCATCTTGGGTAATAGAAATGGAGGGAGATAACATCTACTTTGGAGGGGACACTGGAATATTTGATGGTTTTCGAGAAATAGATGAGAAACTGGGTCCATTTGATTTAGCCATAATGCCAATTGGGGCTTATAATGATGCTTGGCACGATATTCACATGGATCCAACAGAAGCGATTGATGCTTTTCAGCAAATGAGAGCAAAGAAATTATTCCCCATCCACTGGGGCACATTTGATTTGGCTTTGCATAGCTGGTATGAACCCATTTTGAATCTAGAAAATGAAGCTATTGAAAGAGATATCCCATTATTGAGTATTCCTCAAGGGAAATGGTTTAGATTGGATGATGACAGTGAAAATGGATGGTGGAAACAGTATTCGGATGAGATAAGTAGTGAGTAAACAACCCTTAGAAATAATATACCAAGACAATTATTTAGTAGCCATCAATAAGCCTCATGGTTTGTTGGTTCATAGAACTAAAATTGCTACTGAAACAGATATCTTTGCCTTGCAACTATTAAGAGATCAATTGGGCAAAAAAGTCTACCCCATTCATCGGCTTGATCGCAAAACATCTGGGGTTTTACTTTTTGCTTTGGACGAAGAAAACAATTCAAAAACCACTGCTCTTTTTAGAGACCAGAAGATTGAAAAAACCTATTTAGCCATTGTAAGAGGTTTCACAGATTCCGAAGGTACCATCGATTATGCTTTGAGGAAAGAAAGTGGTCAATTACAAGAATCGCTTACGCATTATAAAACTTTAGCCCAAACAGAAATCCCAGTCCCTTTAGGGAAATTTGAAACTTCCCGATATTCTTTAGTTGAAGTAAAACCAGAGACTGGAAGAATGCACCAAATCCGAAAGCATTTGGCACATATTCACCATCCTATCATAGCAGATCGTCCGCATGGTTGCAATAAGCAGAATAAACTATTCAAGGAAAAATGGGGTATGGACAGCATGCTTTTACATGCTAAGGAAGTTAAATTTAAACATCCCGTTACTCAGGAAAATTTAACTATTAAAGCTAATATCTCCTCTGAATTTGAAAGGACTTTAAGCTTTCTTAATTTTGACACTAACATTTTTCAAGAAAACTTTTCCAAAGTTTAAAACTTTGGAAAATTTAAGCGTAATAACAGTATATATTGAAAATATGAGCAAGAAAAACAAAAAGCACAGAGAAGGAATCGTCTATTCAACTTCTGATGATTTCGAATATGAATATGAAGAACAGGAAGAACAAGAAACCCTTCCTCCTTCAGAGCAAATTTTAAAAGTGCAATTAGATAAAAAAGCTAGGGCAGGTAAGAAAGTGAGCCTTATTAGCGGATTTATTGGAACTGAAAATGATTTAAAGGACTTAGGTAAAAAGTTAAAATCGAAATGTGGTGTGGGTGGTAGTGTGAAAGATGGCGAAATTCTAATCCAAGGAGATTTTCGAGATAAAATAGTGGAAGTTTTACAAAAAGATGGCTACAACAAAGTTAAAAAAGTGGGCGGTTAGACGCCTACGCTTTTACAAAGATAAATATATATTTAAACTTAAGCGGTACACCATAGCAGTATTGACTTCAGACAAATCCGATGTTTCTATTGCTTTGAGTTATGCCTTTGGGACTTTAATAGCCCTTTTACCTACTCCTGGTTTTAGTACGGCCATTGGAATTGGTTTCATGACCATTTTCAAGCAATTGAATAAAATGGCTGTATTGCTTTCCATGATGGTCTGGAATGCCATCACAATTATCCCAGTATATTGGTTGAGTTATAAATTAGGAAGTAGTATTTCTAATAGTCTCCCAGACGTTGAAGTACAGAACGAAACTATGCGTCAAATTTTATTATTCTTCAAACAATTCGCTTTAGGAAATTTAGCTTTAACTATTCCTATTTCAATTGGAAGTTACTTTTTGGCTATTCTTCTATTACAGTTAGCCAGAAGAATGAGATTAAGAAAAGTAGAAAAAAGAGAAAATAAAATTATCGCATAACATTTTTCATTCTTTAAGACAGCCAATCTTAAAAAACATGACAATTATCAGTTATTAGCCATAAACAATGTCATGGTATTTAAATTAAGATATTTCTAATTTTATATTATAGATTACAAAAGAGAAGAAAAGTAATCTGATTATTGAAATTTGAACTTTTAAAAATAAGAAGCCATGATTAAGCACATATTAGTTCCAACCGATTTTTCCGATTGCTCAATGAATGCTTTGGATTATGCAACTAAATTTGCTAAGCAAATTAACCCTCAAGCTGAAATCACCATTTTGAATGCCTATACAGTTCCTTTAGCTTATGCTGATTTCAATATTGCTGATGATGTCGGGGAAAGTGAAGATGATATTAAAGAATTTATAAACTCAGAGTTTGACAAAATAGAGGAAAAAGTTCCACTTATAAAGGAATTTGAATATGAAACCGTTAAAACTGAGAATTACGTAAAGGATGCCGTGGCAGAATACTGCTTAGAAAATGATATTGATCTCATTATTATGGGAACAAAAGGAGCAAGCGGTGTGGATGAAGTAATTTTGGGCACCAATGCTCACAGAGTAATAAAAGCAGAAGTTGCTCCAGTTTTAGTAATACCTGAAGATGCTCAATATGAAGACATCAAAAATATTGCCTTATCAAGTGATTACAAAGGCATAATGGCGGATTTACTTAGCCCTGTAAAAGCTATCAGACAGGCTTATGCATCCGAAATTCATTTGATTCATGTGAGTACTGTACCAATGCTAGACAAGGATAAATCTGAGGAAGCTAAAAATCTTGAATTGCATTTGAAAGGACTTCCGCATCAATACCATTTTATGGTGAATAAAAATGTAGAGGAAGGAATAGATGAGTTTGCTGAGAAAAATAAGATTGATTTGTTGGTCGTATTACCAAGAAAGAAAGGATTATTTAAAAGCCTATTTGGAAAAAGCGAAAGCAAGTCTCTGATATTCCATACCAAAGTTCCACTTTTAGCGCTTTCTGCTTCTAAAAAGAAGGTGATTGAGGCTGATTGATTAAGGCATTTTGCTTCCGGTCGGTATGCCACCGACCGGGGGCTGGCTTATATAGGTTAGCACAATGTCTCCATGGTCGGTGGCACACCGACCATCTGCCACATAGCAAAACACACAAAATATTTCTTAACCTATACTTTTATTTATTCCTAGTCATCAATAATTTAACCATTGAAAAAAACAGTATATCAATGGAACATTCTCTGTTTACAGAAGGAAGGAATTCTAAAATGGAGTTAGGTAATACCTACTTTTGGACCAACACAGTTAAGAACTGGAAGAATTTATTCATTAAAGACAAATATAAAGATCTTCTCATCGCTACTTTAGATGAATTAGTTCAAAACAACTTAATAACAGTATTTGCATTTGTTATTATGCCTAATCATTTTCATCTTATATGGAAAATCAATTCAATGAATGGCAAAGAAATGCCACATGCTAGTTTAAATAAAAAAACATCACATCTAATTATCAAAGATTTAAAATTAAATCATCAACAAGTTTTACCTTATTTTCAAGTATCTGATAAAGATAGATCGTATAGAATTTGGCAAAGAGATCCTTTGGCTGTTTTAATGGATACCAAAGAAAAAATTGAGCAAAAAATAGAATATATTCATTTAAATCCATTGCAAGAAAAATGGAACTTAGCGAAGTATCCTGAAGATTATTATTGGTCATCAGCCAA
>QNXU01000324.1 GCA_003973485.1 Bacteroidota bacterium
TGCTGGGAGATTTTGGGATGTGGTGGATAAATATAAAGTGAATCAATTCTATACAGCTCCAACAGCAATTCGTGCACTTCAAGCGTATGGAACAGACCCTGTTGATAAAAGAGATTTGAGCTCCTTAAAAGTTTTAGGGACAGTGGGTGAGCCTATTAATGAAGAAGCTTGGCACTGGTATCATTCCCATGTAGGAAAAGGTAAATGCCCTGTAGTGGATACTTGGTGGCAAACCGAAACAGGCGGTATTATGATTTCTCCTTTAGCTGGAATTACACCTACAAAACCTTCTTATGCTACCCTCCCACTTCCTGGTATTCAGCCTGTGATTGTGGATGCTGAGGGAAATGAATTGAAAGGGAATTCAGTAGAAGGAAATCTATGCATGAAATTTCCTTGGCCAGGGATGCTGAGGACGACTTATGGCGACCATGAAAGATGCAAAAATACTTATTTCTCCACCTATAAAAATATGTATTTCACCGGTGATGGCGTGAAAAGAGATGAGGATGGTTATTACAGAATTTTAGGTAGAGTAGATGATGTGATCAATGTTTCCGGACACAGAATGGGAACTGCTGAAGTAGAAAACGCCATTAATGAACATCCTAAGGTTATCGAATCTGCTGTTGTAGGTTATCCACATGAAGTAAAAGGACAGGGCATTTATGCTTATGTAATTTGTGATATGGAAAACAGAACGGAGGAAAACCTAACCAATGAAATAAGCGAAACGGTTCGAAACATCATTGGCGCTATTGCGAAACCAGATAAAATTCAGATAGTTTCTGGTTTACCTAAAACGAGATCGGGTAAAATCATGAGAAGAATTTTAAGAAAAATCGCAGAAGGAGATACCAGCAATCTTGGCGATACTTCTACTTTATTAAATCCAGAAATAGTGGATGAAATTAAAGCTGGAGCTAAATAAATTCCCCAACAGCTCTTGATGCTATCAAGAGCTGTTTTTCTATATTTTATTGATTACTACTTATTTTATACAAATAAAAATAATTATTATTATATTGGAGTTTCTATGAAAACTCTAATCCCCCTACTCATATTTATGATTTTGAGCAATGTTAGCTTAGCTCAAAAGCCCGATAGTTTAGAGAGCTTGTTATCAACTGATATAACCAAAGCCAAGAAACAAAAAGTACTAATAGCTCTTTGTAAAAGCTATCGGAATTCTAATCCCAATGCAATGAGGCTTTATGCTGAAGAACTGATAGCATTATCGGAATCTGATTCATTAAGCAACAGCTTTGGCTGGGGTCAATATTACTTAGGTGATTATTACTATTTAGTAGAAAATTTTGAGAATACAGAAAATCATTTGCTTACAGCTTATGAGGTTTTTAACAAAAATGAGAACAGCTTAGGAGAGCTCGAGTCCTCTACTGCCTTAGCTAATATTTATTTCTATCAAGATCGATATAAAACCGCTTTAAACTTTGCAGAATCTTCATTAGATGCAGCCTATCAATTAGAATACAAATCTCAACAAGCCAATTTATTAGCGTTAATTTGTGATATTTACACCTACATGGAACGCTATAATTTAGCTATCCAACAC
The DNA here is from genome assembly GCA_003973485.1 of Bacteroidota bacterium. GTDB lineage: Bacteria > Bacteroidota > Bacteroidia > Cytophagales > Cyclobacteriaceae > Marivirga. The sequence goes on from QNXU01000324.1 coordinate 1,577, forward strand.
TGTATTCAGTCTTTAAAAATAAAGGAGGAATTAGAAGTTACCCAAGGAAAAGAAATAACCCTGAATAGCATTGGACTCATTTATCAAGAAATGGGGACTTATGAAAAATCTAAAGAATATCTCTTTGAGGCATTGGCAATAGCAAAAGAAAATGGAGAACCTTATAATATAGCTACCACTTATAGCAACATTGGCAATCTCTTCCTTGCCACTGGTGAAATTGAAAGAGCACTAGAAAATTTTGAAAGTGCTATGGAAATTGATTCAGCGGCCAATGATAAAACTGGTTTGGCTTATTCCTATTTTGATATCGGAAAAATTTATCAAAGCAAAGATGAGTTTGAAATTGCCAAACAGTATTTTAGAAATGCCAAATCCTTAGCAAAAGAGCAAAATATGGCCGAATTGGAAGCTCGAATAGGATTAGAAACTGGCGACATTTACATCAAGGAAGGAAATTACCAAAAGGCGATTATTGAATTAAAGAACAGCTCAACAATTGCTCAAAAAATCAATTCTTCCAGCATATTAAAAGACACCTACCAAAAACTTTCTCGATTATATGATAAAATGGGTGATAAGGACAATGCTTTAATCTACATGAAATTATACATGTTGGAATCGGAAAGAAAATTTAAGGAAGAAAATATTAGGGCAATAGCTGAAATTGAAGCGCTCTATAAAATTGAGAAAAAAGAAAAAGAAATTGGCTTATTACAAAGAGACAATAACATTAAGGCTTTGCAAGCAGAGCAAAGAAGCTTTTTCATTATTGCCCTAAGTGCTGGTTTAGTGCTACTGATCATTTTAATCCTAATTCTATACAACAGAAATAAACTGAAAAACAGAGCAAATCAAGCATTAAACGAACAGAATATCGCAATCCAAGAACAAAAAGAAGAAATTGAAGCCCAGAAAGAAGAATTAACTGAAAAAGGAAATTCACTAGCAGATAAAAACCAACAAATTACTGATAGTATTATTTACGCCAAACAAATTCAAGATTCCTTATTACCTCAACTTTCAACCATTAAAGAAGTGCTACCTGATTCTTTTATATATTTTAAGCCAAGAGATATTGTAAGCGGAGATTTTTATTGGTTTACTGAAATTGACAATAAAATTGCCATTGCTTTAGTGGATTGCACAGGCCATGGGGTTCCCGGAGCATTTATGACAGTTCTGGCAAATTCACTTTTAAATCAAATCGTTATTGAAACTGGTATTAGCTCTCCAGATTTGATTGTTTCCTTACTAGATCAAAAAATACAGCAAAATTTACATCAGCAACAATTAGAAAATGCAAATACAGATGGACTAGACATTTGCTTTGTAATGCTAGATAAAAAAAGAAGGAAACTGGAATATACTGGCGCTAAAATCCCGCTTTATATTCATCAAGATGGTGATATTAAAGTTGTTAAACCTGATCGATATAGCGTAGGAAGCAGTCAGCAGCAAAATAAAGTTTTCTCAAAAAAGGAGGTTGAATATAAAGCTGGCGATATTATTTATCTAAGTTCGGATGGTTTTCAAGACCAATTTGGAGGAAAAAAGAATAAAAAATTCATGAAAAAGAAATTCCGAAACCTTATCTCTAAGATTGGAGAATTAAGTATTTCCGAACAAAAAGATCAACTTGAAGAAACCTTTATTCATTGGCGTGGAAACAACCCACAAACAGATGACATTTTAGTGATCGGATTTAAACTAACATAATGGATATTAGAAGTTATAAAAGACTAATTTACTATCTGCTTGCCTTTATTGGGGTTTTCCTTTTCTTAGTTTTTAACTTACTTGAATTTGAATTACTTTCCGAAGAGGGGAAAATAGATAATTTATCAGACGCTTTCTGGTATTCCATAGTTACACTAACCACAGTAGGTTATGGAGATTTGGTTCCAACCTCTACTGGAGGAAGAGCAATTGGCTACATCATGATCCTTTTAAGCTTAGGAGTATATGGATTATTGATAGGGCAAGTATCTTCAATCATTGCGAAAATAAAAGAAAATAAAAAAATAGGTATGTACGGAACAGACTTTAAAAATCACATTGTGGTTATCGGTTGGACAAATTTTGGGAAAACCGTAATTGATCAGCTCATTAAAGCTGGCAGAAAAGTAGCTATTGTTACAAAAAACAGAGATAACATAGACCTATTAAAAGAACTTTATCAGGATAAAAATCTATTTATTTTATATAGTGATTATGAAAATTTTGAATTACTTGAAAAGGTTAATATCAAAAAATCCAGTACTGTTTTTATAAATTTAGATGACGACACTGAGAAATTAGTTTATATACTTAATCTCAAAAAAGAATATGATGGTTTAAATTATACTGTTACGCTAGAAAATTCTAACTTAAAACAGACCTTTATGAGTGCTGGCGTAACGCATGCCATTTCGCGTAATGAAATTGCCAGCCGTTTAATGGCTAGCTATATGTTTGAACCAGATGTGGCTTTATTCTCGGAAGAAATACTTGCATTCCCCACTACAGATTCTGACTATGACATGAAACAATATAAGGTTTTGGAATCTAACCCTTATAAAGGACAACAATATGATAAGGCATTTTATGATTTAAAGAAAAATGAGAATGTAATCTTATTAGGATTAGTCAGGATTGAAAATGGTGAAAGAGTAGTATATAAAAACCCTTCCGACAACTTTAATATTAAAGAAGGAGATTATCTTTTAATGCTTATGAATCAAAAATCAGAGAAAAATATTAGAAAGGTATTCCAACTCCACGAAGGAGTTTAATCATCTAACCCATAAAATTCAAAATCTTTTCCTTTACCATAAGCAGTTAGTTCACTTAGCTTAAACTCTTCCAATGAATGTAAATCTTTGCATAGGAAATCTTTGTAACCCGTGGCTTTGGTTACAGTGAATTCATGTATCTCACCATAATTTACCAAATAATAATCTTTCCCAACCCTTACCGTTTCTATTGAAATTGACATTAATAATTCTCTTAATTTTTGAAGCTCTTTTAAATATTCAGTCCATTGAACTTGCAAAAATATATTAAGTTTCAAGAATTATAAGGAAATGCATTTAACTTATCAGATGAATTTCAGCGAATAGTAAACCAATCAAAGAAGATACATTAAGAAAATAATAGCTAAGCAGAAGAATTCAATAGAATGTCTACTTGATTTCAACCACCTCAAAAGGTGTTATCATATTATGCATGGGGATATCAAATTGCCCTGCAAAAGTCTCACCCTCTAGCAATGGTCCTAGCGTTACTCCCACAAACTGAGTTTCTTTTTTACAAGCTTCTAAAAACCTATCATAATAGCCTTTTCCGTAGCCAATTCTGTGTCCGCTTTTGCTTCCTACTACCATTGGCACTAACACACATTCTATACCCTCAATTGAATAGGGAGTGCCATCTTGTGGCTCAGGAATGCCCCATTTATTTTCTAAAAAAGTAGTGTTCTCTGTGATTTGAACATGTCGCAAAATTGGATGCTTCAAGTCAGAAATTGCTGTAATAATTTCTACTTCTGGTCTTTTGCTCCATAAATATTGGATGAAGGGAAAGATATCAGGCTCCTTATTCTTTTTGATGGGAATAAAAGTGTGGATACTTTTAAATTGGTGTTTTTCCTGGAGTTCAATTAAGCGATGGTGGAGCAGCTGATTTCTTCTTTCATATTCAGCTTGACTTAGAAATTTTCTTTTCTCTAAATAAACTTTTCTTAAAGTATTTTTATCCATCCCATCGCATTATATGGAATTGTAAGTTAAAAGGATCAAAAGCTTTTGTCAATTTTTTAATAAACTTCTCATCCGCTTTGTAAAAGCTTAGAAAATTCTCTTTCCGCTCTTGAAGCCCATTGCTTGGAAAAAGATAATCTTTTACTTCATCAATTTGACGCATTTTATCAGAATGCTTCCGTTTTTCTGCTGCCATCATTTTCTTCTCAATCTTATCAAGAGAATTGCTTACTTTCTCAGTCTCTGCTTCCGTCATTTGAGCTAAACTCACATCCACATCTCCAGCAATATCCTTTATTTTTTCCAGAATCTCTTTTAACTCCAGACGCTCTTCATTCAAATTTAATTTCTGAGCTGTGATCTTTTTGGTAATCTGCTTTTTCAATAATTCCCTTTCGGTAAATAAATCAAGTTCATTTAACTTCAACTTTTTTATTTTATGACGAATCCTATTAGGGATAATCATTCCGAAATTTCGTGGCAATAAAATAGGAAAAGGAATCTGAAATGAGTCAAAAACAGACTTCAACTGCATCCAATAGGCTACTTCTGCAGGCCCACCTGTGTAGGCAAGATTCGGTAAAATAGCCTCTTGATAGACTGGTCTTAAAACAACATTAGGACTAAACCTTTCGGGATGATTTTCAATTTCTGATTTTATTTCCGCTTCAGTAAAAGTTAACTCAGTATTTAAAATCTTGTATTCTCCCTCCTCCTTTACGATTCTTTCCCTTAATCCATCCACTAAATAAAAAAAGTTGATTTCTCGAGGGTAAGTTTGGGTTTTATAGCCCAATTCATCTAAAGATGTAGAACAATTTTCAACCAACTTATTAGCAGAATTATGTAAAACATCATTTTGAATAATGGTTTTAAACTCAGTTTTTAAGCTGGCATTATCTGCATCCAACACCACCAATCCATATTTACCATAAAGTGTGTTCACGTATTTGCGAACTGCATCAGCAAGATTAGCTGATTGCGCATAAGCTTCATGAAAGACACTATTTTCTCCACTAATTTCTTTTGCTAATTCATCTAAGCCATCTGTCTTCATTCGACCTACTGCTCCGCTCTGTTCTGTATTCCATTTGAATTTTTTACCCTCGAGCTGCACAGATTTTATCTCTTCTAAATCATGATCCTCAGAAGCCATCCAATAAACAGGCACGAAATTATAGTCAGGATATTTTGCTTTTAATTGCTTACAAGCATTTATGACCGTAATAATCTTAAAATGAAAATAAAGTGGGCCAGTAAAGATATTGAGCTGATGACCAGTGGTAAGGGTGAAAGTCTTTTCATTGCCCAAACTTTCAATATTCTGCTTAACCGCCTCTTCCACTTTAGAAACTTCTGCGTATTGCGTTTCTAAAACTTCAACCAGCTGCTTTCTGTTGATGCGGTGCTGAGATTTCTCCTCGATTTGCGCCTCAAAACTTTCAAGGCCTGGGTAGCGGTGATAGAATTTTTTAAGCTCTTCTCTTTGTTGTATAAAATCAGTAAATATTGGAGCGAAAAGCCCAGTTTCTGAAAAATCAATACACGCTACCTTCATATTTTAATATTATTTCAATTTACCGTATAAATCAAACTCTGTGGCATCAGTAATTTCTACTTCCACGAAATCTCCAATTCTAGCATAGCTTTCTGTGGCATCAATCAATACTTCATTGTCCACTTCTGGTGAGTCATGTTCTGTTCTTCCCACAAAAAAGCCACCTTCTTTTCTATCCACTAATACTTTGAACGTTTTACCGATTTTCTCTTCATTTAATTCTTGAGAGATTTGAGTTTGTAATTCCATTACGGCATCTGCTCTTTCTTGTTTGATTTCATCGGGAACATCATCTTCAAAACTAAATGCATGCGTGTTTTCTTCATGTGAATAAGGAAAAACACCTAATCGGTCGAATCTTGTATTTCTCACAAAATCCATCATTTCTTGAAAATCCTCTTCTGTTTCTCCAGGGTGGCCAGCAATTAAAGTAGTCCTCAAGGCAATTCCAGGCACTTTTTCCCTTATGCGCTCGATCAATGCTTCTTGTTTTTCTCGAGTAGTTCCTCTTCGCATCATTTTCAGCATTTTGGTTGATCCATGCTGAAGTGGCATATCTAAATAATTACAAATATTATCTCGCTCTGCCATCACATCTAAAATATCTTCAGGGAAACCTGTAGGAAAAGCATAATGCAAACGAATCCATTCAATACCCTCTACATCAGAAAGTTGTTTTAATAATTCAGCCAGATTTCTTTTTTTATAGATATCCAATCCATAGTAAGTAGAATCTTGGGCAATCAGTAGAATCTCTTTAGTGCCATTTCTCGCCATATTTTTGGCTTCTTTCACTAATTCCTCTATTGGTCTAGAAACGTGCTTTCCACGCATGATTGGAATAGCGCAAAATGAACAAGGACGATCGCAACCTTCTGCAATCTTCATATAAGCAAAGTGATTGGCGGTTGTTGTTATTCTTTCCCCTATCAGCTCATGTTTATAATCCGCATTGAATTTCTTCAATAGCATAGGCAATTCCATAGTGCCAAAAAATGCATCTACCTGTGGAATTTCCTTTTCCAAATCGTCTTTATATCGCTGCGAAAGACATCCCGTCACATATAATTTCTCAATTATACCCTCCTCTTTTGCATCCGCATAGCGCAAAATAGTATCTATAGATTCTTGTTTAGCATTATCTATAAACCCACAAGTATTCACGACTATAATATTAGAATCATCCTGATTTGATTCATGCGTAACATCAATATCATTCCCTCTTAATTGTGTAATCATCACTTCGGAATCCACCAAATTTTTGGAACATCCTAAAGTAACCACATTAACCTTGTCTTTCTTTAATCCTTTCGTCTTCAAAATTTTCTCTTCTTAAAATAAAGATGCAAAGTTAATCAAATATTAGAGGAATTGTTTCCAGATGTGATGAATTACAATCAATTCCTTTATAAGTCGTTTAGCTTGTCAGAATATATAATATCTTTGCACCCAAATGGAGTCAATTATCAAAAAAAGCATAGTTTTATTATTATTCACCATCATTTTTGCTTGTGATGTGGATAGTAATTGCGGAAGTATTAATGTAGATTATGTTACTTTCAGCACAGTAACACTTAATGCAAATCTTGAAGAAAGGCCTAAAGAAGTTAGATTTGATAGTATTTTTAGTCCACAGACCGATAGTATTTTCGTTTTGAATGACACTGTTACTATTTCTAATTTTAGCTTGCCTTTAAGCCCTGCCGAAAATCAAACAGATTTTTATTTTTATTATTCTGTTAATAATAGTGGGGATACAGTCAGTTATGGTGATACGATTCGATTCACTTATGAGAAAAGAAACAGAATAGATTCACCTGAATGCGGAATAGATATGGAATTTATTGGCATGGATACTGCTTTTCAAACTTTTGATTCCTTAGTTATAGTAAATGATACATTAAAAAGGACTGTAAATGCGCCTAATATTAAGTTGTTTATTTTTTAGTCTTATCAGCATTTCGCTATTTGGACAAGTGCCAGACAGTAGCGAAGAAATTGATTCAGTTGAGCAAAAAGTAAAAAATCCTGAAAGTTCTAAAGTACCAAAGTCTTTTTTTATTCCAACTGGGATTCGCTTAGGAACTGATTTGGTTGCCTTAGGGGTTAATGCATTTGGCAATAATAGAGCTCGTTATGAATTTCAGGCTGACATTGATTTCCATAGAATCTACCTTATTGGATCTTATGGTATAAACACTTACCAAATAAGTACGGATGAATTTGATTATGAAAATAACGGAAGTTATTACAGAATAGGATTAGAAGCAGATTTTCTAAAGTTTGATCCTGATCACAATACTTTAACGTTTGGACTCCGATATGCCAGAGCAAATTTTTCTGAATCACTCAACACCAATTTAACTAGTCCAATTTATGGGCCATATCAAGAATCGCTACATAACGATGCTGTAAGTGCCAGATGGTTTGAAATGACAACAGGCTTGAGGGTAATGGTTTTGAAAAATCTTTATATGGGATACACCTTTAGGATTCAATTAAATAGAAAGATTTTTGATTCAACTGAGTTCCGTACGTATGATATTCCAGGTTTTGGAAGAGCCGAGTTTAAGAACAGATGGACTTTTAATTATTACCTCACCTACAGAATTCCATGGAAGGAAAAACAAGTGATGGAAAGATCAAGGTAAATTAGACTTTACCATGATCCTTCCAATTCTTATTTTATTTAACACCAAATTCCTTTACTGCCTCTATAAAATATTTCACATGCTCAGGATTAATATCAGGATAAACGCCATGTCCTAAATTGGCTATATGTCTTCCCGAACCAAAATCTTCTAGCATCTTTTTGGTATGCTTTCTAATTGAAGCTTTATCAGCATACAAAACACATGGATCAAGATTTCCTTGTAAAGTTTTATTTCCTCCCACTATATTTCTAACCTCAACAGGATTCATTGTCCAATCTAGTCCGATGGTTTGGTAATCAATCTTGCTTAAATCTGCAAAAGCAGCATGCGCATCTTTTGCAAAAACAGTTTTAGGAACTTCCTGAATTGCATCAGCTATTTTCTTCAAATATGGAATTGAGAATTCTTTATATTGAGCATGAGATAAAATTCCTGCCCAGCTATCAAATACCTGCACCAAATCAGCTCCTGCAGCAATTTGAGCTTTTAGATAGGCAATAGTACTGTCTGTAATTTTGCCTAAAAGCTGGTGAGACAATTCAGGGTCGGTATAAAGCATAGCCTTTGCTTTAGAAAATGTTTTGCTTCCAGAACCTTCCACCATATAAGCAAAAATAGTCCATGGTGCGCCAGCAAAACCAATTAAAGGAACTCTACCATTTAATTCCTTTTTAGTGATTTCAATAGCTTTGGTCACGTAAGAAAGACTTTCTTCAACATTGGCTACCGATAACTTTTCAACATCTGCCTTTGACTTAATGGTGTCCGGAAAACGAGGCCCCCTTTTCTCCACCATTTCATAAGGTAATCCCATAGCTTCAGGGATTACTAATATATCAGAAAAAATTATAGCAGCATCCACATCCAAAATATCAACAGGCTGGATAGTAACCTCAGCAGCAAGTTCAGGAGTTTGCGCTAATTCAATAAAGCCACTTACACTTGCTCTAACTTTTCTGTATTCTGGCAGTATTCTGCCGGCTTGTCTCATCAGCCAAACAGGAGTTCTTTCTAATTTTTCACCTTTTGCTGCTCGCAGCAGCAGATCATTTTTTAATTCCATACTGCAAATATACATTCATAACTGGAGTTCAACTTCTATTTCCTACATAACTTTTCCAAAGTTTTTATTCATTAATTATGCAATAATATTTTATCAAGCTAAACCTTAAATTAGGGAGAACTTTGAAAAAGGCCTTGTTTATAAACTAAATAAATATCAATAGAAATAGGCAACTTCTTCTGCTTCTGAATTATAATAATGCTAAACTTTTATGTTTCTTTGCCGATTAAAGGATTAGGTTAAATCTATACTGCTATGTCAATACTTTTTAGTGAATTTAAGGAATGGAAAGAATACTGTGAGGAAAAGAAGGTTAAACTTTTTGAACCAGTATTGGAATATGAAAAAGATCAGAAAGGAAAAGATGCTGATTTCGTGTGGGAAAATTTGCAAAAGGCTTATGATGTCATGCGTGATGCGGTAAAAACTGGACTAGAAGAAGACATGCAATCACGCTCAGGCATGATTAATAATGGTGCTAAAAAAGTATATCAAAATCCATTGACTGTTTTAGACCCCAATTTTCAGAAATTAATTGCTAGAGCATTAGCTGCAAAAGAAGTGAATTCATGTATGGGTCGAGTTGTTGCTGCACCTACTGCAGGAGCAAGTGGAATCTTGCCTGGCACTATGTTTACTTTGCAGGAAATTCACGGATTGGATGACCGAAAAATATTAGAAGGACTTTTGGTAGGCGCTGGAATCGCTCTAATCATTGAGCAAAAAGCTTCCTTAGCTGGTGCGGTTGGCGGTTGCCAAGCCGAAACAGGAAGTGCTGCAGCCATGGCATCTGGCGCTATAGTTTACTGCCTAGGCGGAGATATTGACCAAGTTTTTAATGCTGTTGCCATTACCATTCAATGCATGTTAGGTTTAGTGTGCGATCCCGTAGCAGGATTAGTGGAAGTACCTTGTGTGGTAAGAAATGCAAGTGCAGCAGCTATTGCGAATTCATCGGCTCAAATTGCTCTATCAAATGTAAGTGGTGTAATTCCTGTTGATGAATGTGTGGATGCCTTAGGTGAAGTTGGGCAAAGCATGGAAACCAAATATAAAGAAACTGCAATGGGTGGTTTAGCAGCTACATTAACTGGTCAAAATATTTCTAAAAGAGTATTGATTCAGGATATAGAAATGCTTCCTGATGAAGAAGAAAATGATTGATTTATCGAATTGAGGTTAAAAATAAGATTAGGAGATAACCGAAATAGTGTAATAGAGGTAAATGCCAACTAATATTAAACCTTCATAACGATCTACAATTTTATTTAAGGCCATAAATGGCAATATTATTAAGGTAATTCCTATCATCCATATCATATCTGAATTAATTATTACTTCACTTACCTCTATTTCAGAGATTAAGCTAGTAATTCCTAATATAGATAGGATATTGAAAATATTGGATCCCATTAGATTGCCTAAGGCCATATCCGTTTCCTTTTTAAAGGCTGCTACTACCGAGGTCACCAATTCTGGCAAACTAGTTCCTAATGCAACTACTGTAATGCCAACTATTCGCTCACTAACTCCCATATAAATTGCTAAATCCTTGGCACTATTTACAAACCAATCCGATCCAAAATACAGTCCAGCACCACCAATAGCAATTAAGGATAAATCTTTTAACATATTCTTTTTCGAAGCAGGGGTTGGTTCTTCCACTTCAATCCCTAGTTCTTGAGGACTAATATGATTTTTCCTTGATCTTCTAATTATAAAAAATAGATATAATGCTAAGAGTAATACAAATCCTATTCCCTCGTAATCGTTAACATAACCTTCCTGAACCAAGAAATATAACAACAAGGAACAGCCCATAGTCATTGGCCAATCGATCTTAATAGAATCAGAATTAACAGGTATTGGTGCAATTAAAGCAGTAACTCCTAAAACCAAAGCCAAATTGCAAATATTTGACCCAATCACATTTCCCATTGTAATGTCAGGACTTCCTGCTAATGCTGCCTGAATACTTATCAACAATTCTGGGGCTGAAGTACCAAAAGCCACTATGGTCACCCCAACCACTAAAGGGGACATTTTTAATCTTAACGCTATTCTAGATGCACCTCTAACCAATAACTCTCCTCCTAAAATAAGGGCAGCCAAACCAACTACGAGCAATATGGTGTTTGTAAGAGGCATATTTTAATGCGTATGTTTTTGTCCAAAACTCAAATCTCCAGCATCCCCTAAGCCTGGTAAAATATAGGCTTTTTCATTCAACTGTCTATCCAACGATCCTAAAAATATATCATAACTGTCAGTTAGATGTTCATTTATATATTGCACGCCTTCAGGTGTTCCAATTGCCGCTGCAATAATTATTTTTTCAGGCTTTCCGATTTTCTTAATGTGATCTATTGCTTTCACTATAGATTGACCAGTAGCCAACATTGGGTCGGCTAAAATCAAAGTTCTACCTTCTAAAGGAGGCAGTGCTTCATAGCCCATTTCTATAGAGAAATTGTTTTCGTCTTTATGCTTTCTGTAAGCCCCAATAAAACCAGAATCCGAATGATCGAATATATTGAGAAATCCTTGATGAAAAGGCAAACCAGCTCTTAAAACACTCACTATTACCGGGAAATCATGCATCAAAGCTACTGAAGTTTTTTCTAGAGGCGTTTGAATATCCTTATATTGGAAATATAAGGATTTCGAGATTTCATAAGCCAATATTTCAGCAACTCGTTCAAGATTTCTCCTAAATCTATAACGATCTTTTTGAATATCGACTTCTCTCAATTCAGCCAAAAAGTGGTTCGCAATGCTATTTTCTTTGTCTAAAATATACATTTATGGTAGTAGGTTGACATTAATTGGTGTCAAAACCTAAATATAATTTTATTTTTTAAGAAAAAAATTAAAAAATGGAAATATCCTGATAGTATTTTCTATTCTCCTCTGAAAAGATTTTAACTTTGCGGCAATGAATAATTACAAACTACTTCAGCAATTATGCAATATTCACGCTCCTTCCGGAGAAGAATATATGATGAAAAACTTCTTGCTTCAATACATAAAGCAAAATCAATCTAACTGGAAAGTGCAACCCAAACTTCATTATGGCGAAGATTTTCAAGATTGTTTGATATTGGTTTTCGGTGAGCCTACTACCGCAGTTTTTGCTCATACGGATTCGGTTGGATTTACAGTTCGCTATGAAAATCAACTTATTCCTATTGGTGGTCCTGAAGCAAAAAATGGTTACAAATTAAAAGGGGAAGACTCTTTGGGGCCAATAGCATGCGAATTGGAGGTGAATGAGGAAAATCAAACCTTTTATAAATTCGGAAGAGGAATAGACCGTGGAGCAAGCCTAACGTTCGAATGTGATTTTAGAGAAACGGAAGATTATGTTCAATCTTGCTATCTTGATAACAGACTAGGAGTTTTTAATTGCCTCAAATTGGCTGAAAACTTAGAAAATGGCATGATTGTGTTTTCAGCTTATGAAGAACATGGTGGTGGCACTGTGCCGTTTTTAGCTAAATTTATGGTTGAACAATACGGCATTCATCAAGCCTTAATTTCAGATATCACTTGGGTAACTGAAGGAGTTCATCATGGAAAAGGTGTGGCTATTTCAATGCGCGATCGAAATGTTCCCCGCCAGTCTTTCGTTCAGATGATTCAGAACCTTGCAGAAAATTCAAACATCCCCTATCAATTGGAAGTTGAAGCGAGTGGAGGAAGCGATGGCAGAGAATTACAGGAATCTCCATATCCTATTGATTGGTGTTTTATTGGAGCTCCAGAAGACCATGTACATTCTCCGGATGAAAAAGTACATAAAAAAGATATTGAAGCTATGTTAGCCATGTACGAATTCTTAATGAAGGAACTATAAAATGATTAAGATTATAGATAAGGAATTCACTCCCTATATTTCTGCCAATGAAATAAGTAAAAGAATAAATGAACTTGGGACTGAAATCAGTAAAGTTTATGAAGGTGAGAAACCACTTTTAGTAAGTGTATTAAATGGTTCTTTTATTTTTACTGCGGATTTGATAAGAGCTATTGACACAGCAGTTGAGGTTACTTTTATTAGAGTAGCCTCTTATGAAGCATTGAAAACCAGTGGAAAGGTAAGAGAAATTCTAGGTTTAAAAGAAAATGTATTTGGAAGAGATCTTTTAATTTTAGAAGACATAGTAGATACAGGAACTACTTTGGAGCACCTTATGGAAGCTTTTAAAGATTTAGGCACAAAATCTATTAAAGTGGCCACATTGCTACATAAACCTGAAGCTCAGGAAAAAGCAAGCAAGCCAGATTTTGTAGGTTTCGAAATTCCCAATAAATTCGTAGTAGGTTATAGCCTGGATTATGAAGGCTTTGGAAGAGGATTAAAGGAAATTTATCAATTAAGATAAATTTGACAATTTTAAACATAAAACTTTTATATTTGATTTTCTATTTAACAGAAACTGATTCTAAATCTCAGAAAAATTTATTATTAGACACTGACAGTTAAATAGTTATAAATTTTACTTTAGTAATTGTCTAATAGGCTCTATTTAAATTACAATCATGTTAAATATTATATTATTTGGCCCTCCCGGAGCGGGAAAAGGCACACAAAGCGAAAAAATAATTGATCAATATAAATTAACCCACATTGCTACTGGCGATTTATTCAGAAAGCATTTGGGAGAAGGAACTGATTTAGGAAAACTAGCTCAGAAATACATGGATGAGGGCAACTTAGTGCCCGATGAAGTGGTAATTGGCATGGTAGATGAAAAAATCAAAGAAACTAAAGCCAATAGCAATGGATATATTTTTGACGGCTTCCCAAGAACCGTTCCTCAAGCAAAAGCTTTGGACACCTTATTAGAAGAAAAGGGTGAAAAAATTGCTGGAATGATTGCCTTGGACGTTCCTGAAGAGGAATTGAAAAAGCGAATCAAAGAAAGAGGTAAGACTTCCGGCAGAACGGATGATCAGGATGAAGCCAAAATTGAAAACAGAATTAAGGTTTATCAAGAAGAAACTTTACCTGTTGCCAACTATTACGATGGAGAAGGAAAATATGTGAAAATCCATGGAGTGGGGACTATAGATGAGATTTTCGGGAAAATTTCCAGTGAAATTGACAAATTAAAATAGATTAAAATCAAATCTACGGAAGCCGGCTTATTCAAAATAGGTCGGCTTTTTTATTTCCTGCTTAAATTAAACTAAATTTGCGCTCTAAAATTTAGTCCCATGGCCAATCCCAATTTTATTGATTATGTTAAATTCTGCTCTCGTTCCGGAAAAGGAGGCGCAGGAGCTGTTTCTATGCGTAGAGAAAAGCACGTTCCCAAAGGAGGACCAGATGGCGGAAACGGTGGTCGTGGTGGAAACATTATTCTGAAAGGAAGCAGCCAACTTTGGACGCTTCTTCATTTGAAATACAAAAAGCATGTAATAGCCGATGGTGGAGAAAATGGTGGCGGTGCTAGAAGCTCAGGAGCTGATGGTAAAGACATTATTCTGGAAGTGCCATTAGGAACTGTTGCCAAAGATGCTGAAACAGGTGAAGTACGGTTTGAAATAACAGAAGAAGGTGAAGAGAGAGTTTTAACCGAAGGAGGTAGAGGCGGTTTAGGCAATGCCAATTTCAAAACTGCTACTAACCAAACTCCTCGTTACGCCCAACCTGGTGAAGACGGAAAAGAAGAATGGATTATTTTAGAATTGAAATTATTAGCGGATGTTGGATTAGTTGGTTTTCCAAACGCAGGAAAAAGTACTTTGCTCTCGGTTGTCTCAGCTGCAAAACCTGAAATTGCAGATTATGCTTTTACTACCCTAACCCCAAACCTGGGTGTGATTCCATACCGAGATCATAGATCTTTCGTAATGGCGGATATTCCTGGTATTATTGAAGGCGCTGCAGCCGGAAAAGGATTAGGCACTCGATTTTTAAGGCATATCGAGAGAAATTCCATCTTACTTTTTATGATCCCAGCTGATAGTAAAGATGTGAAAAAGGAATATCAAATCTTAATCAATGAACTGAAGGAATACAATCCTGAATTATTGGATAAAAACCGACTGCTGGCGATTACAAAATCAGATCTATTGGATGAAGAACTCATGCAAGAACTGAAAAAGGAGTTGCCTAATGATTTAGAACACATTTTCATTTCATCCTTAACTCAATATAATATAAATGAGCTTAAAGATATGATTTGGAAGGCTTTGAATGCTTGAATAAAACCTGAAAATCGGAGTTCAATTTTTTCATTATAAAACAAACGCTCAGAGCCTCACCAAAGCTAGTAAGTTAAACTTTTAGGTTACATTATTTTATTCTTTCCGCAAGCCAAAAAAAGTAAATATTAATAAATATCTACTATAATTTAGGGCTTGCTTAAAAAGTCTCAAGTGCCTCATATACAATCGGGCTAAGTGAAGGAGTATTGTTATACTTCGAGCTTTAGCCCGGGAAGTACCTGCCAGAGGCAGACAGGGATGAGGTGCTTGAGGCTAGAGCACTTGAAAATCAA
>QNXU01000452.1 GCA_003973485.1 Bacteroidota bacterium
ATTGATGATAATTTTATCTAGAAAAAAATAATATTTAAAATCTTATATGATTTAATCACAATCTCTTAATTTAAGTTTTATATTAGAGGTTGTGATTTTACTACTTAATATTATTCTTTTAAATGTTGCCTTAATTTTTGACCCCGGTGGTCAGAGCTTTGATAGCATTTTACAAAAAGCTGACTCTTGTCTTGAAGCTGAGAATTATTCTTGCGCAATTCAATATTATTCTAAAATAGAAAAGGATTCTTTGCAATTTGATTCTACTAAAGAACTCTTAGAATTTCAGCTAAACTTTTCAAATGCTTTATTTATTACAGGGGATTATCCAAATTCTTTAATTGCTTATGAAAAGTTAAAAAATCTGGCTATTCAGGCTCAAAATAGGTTTTATGAAGGCAAAGCTCGTTCTGGGATTTCACATTCATTGTGGAGAATGACTGAAAATGTTAGGGCAATCGAAGAAATTTTAAAAGCAATTGAAATTTTTAAGGAGCTTGACGATACACCTAATTTGATTGAGGCTGCAAATATACTAGGAGGTATTTATGTAAGCATTAAAAAGTTTAAGGATGGTAGAGCTATTTACAAAGAAATGCTTGACAAGGCTATACAATCCAGAGATACTTTTAATATTGCCACAAACTATGAGTATTTAGGCATAGTAGATTACTTTGAAGGAAATTTTCAGTCTGCTATTGATAATTATGAGAAATCACTTGAAATCAATGAAGTAGAGGGAAATTCATTTAGGATTTCGATTAACCTAGTTAATATAGCAGAGCCCAAGATGGAATTGGAAGAATACCAAGAAGCTTTGAATTTACTGCATCAAGGAATTAATCTTCAGGAAAAACATAACTATAAATCTGTACTTATCTATAGCTATTACACAATTGGTAAGGTTCATACCCGAACACAATCTTTTGATAGTGGCTTGTACTATTATGAAAAATCTTTGCAAATGATGCATGAAACTTCCGAAACAAGAGATAAACAGGAGGTTTATAAGCTTATAGCAGAAAATTATGCACAACAAGGAATGTTTCAGCAGGCTTATGAATATCACAGATTGCACAGTATTGAAAAGGATTCCTTGATAGCTCTAGAGAGAACTAAAGAGCTGGAAGAAATAAAAACACGCTATGAAGTAGAAGGGAAAATTAAGGAAAACGAAGCTTTGATATTACAAAATACACAAAAGGAAAGAGAACTACTTGCGCAAAAAGATCTAATTCAACTGCAGTATACTATAGGTGTTTTGATTATTATTTTCTTAGTAATCTCTCTTTTCTTAGCTTTTAGACTATATCATGTTAGGCAAACCCTTATAAATGCTAATAAAAGCAAAGACAAGCTTTTTGGAATTATAGCCCACGATTTAAAAGGACCTATTGGAAATATTGAGGCTATGCTTAAACTAATGCAAGTTGAGCGGGATGAAAAAAGGATAGCTCAATATTTTGAATATTTGTCAAAATCTATTCAAAACTTATCTACTCTTACAAGTCAACTGCTATCATGGACCTTCAGTCATAAAGGAGATTTTAATTTTAAAATTGAAAATATTAATGTTAGGGAAATTTCTGACAGATCTCTTGAATTATTTGAATATCAGCTTACAGAAAAAAGAATTATTACTATCAATTCCATTGAGAACGACTTATATGTTAGAGCTGATGAAAATGCACTTTTAACTATTTTTAGAAATATTATTTCTAATGCCATTAAGTTTACTAACAAAAAAGGTCAATTAATTTTAGAAGCTAAAAAGCAAAATAATTTTATTGAAATTAAATTTAGAGATAATGGATTAGGAATGACAGAAAGTGCGATTCAAAAAGTTTTAAAAGGAAGGCACATGGTAAGCAGTGCTGGAACAGATAATGAAAAGGGAAGTGGCCTTGGTTTTTCTATTGTCATTGAATTTGTTAAAAAAATGAAAGGTAAAATAGATATACAAAGCGATGGAAAATCTGGAACCACTGTGATTTTAAAATTGAGAAAAGCTTAAGCTAAAATTGATAGTTCACAATCAATTGTGAATGAAATATATCTTCATATAAAAATGAACCTTCGCTAAAGCCTTCAGTCATAAAATAAGAATTTAAGAATCTGATTTTAAGGTTTTTCCAATCCTCTTTTAAATGAGTTTGAACATCTAAGCTTAATTGCGTAAAGGAGCTTTCCTTTTTATTTTGATTGAAGCTACTATGTACTCCATACAGTCCTATATTCAAAGAAGACCAGCTTTCAATAGGCTGAAAATCCACCTTAATTGCCTGACTGTTTATCTGATCAAGCCCTTCTATTCTATGACGGCTGATAAACGTATAAAATGGTTCTGCTCCCCATTCACTAGGGAACTTTAAAGCATCTTCTGTTAGGCTAATGGTTTGGTTATAAGATATTTGCCATGCTTTTCTAATCCATTTTAATTGCCCTGATAAGAGTTGAGCCTTGTGATTTTTTTCAAGAAAATGATTTTCACTCAATGAATTTTGAAATAAATACTGAACGCCCAATTTTATTGAGTTTTGGCTATATTCCAATTGATTAAAAGAGACGAAACTTATATTGTCAATATAGTATTGCCAAGAATGTAAGCTAATCTTTTCATTTGGTAAATAATGGCCCCCTAATAATCCAAGCCCTTGTGTAGAGATAGCATGATGTTCTCTTTCAGGGTCAATTAAGTGGTCATAAAGACCTATACTTTCGCTTATGCTTATCCATTCGGTAGTAGATCGGGGAGAAACTTTATTGAAAAATCCACCATTGATTTCAAAACGATGGCCTTCATTCCAATCTAACCAAATCCCTTGAAATGCGGAAGGTTTCATTCTGGAATCCTGCGGATTTACAAGAGGTGTGTTTAACAACATTTTCCCTACTTTAATATAGGAATCTTTGTAGCGATATTTTATAAAAAGCTCTTCAAGTCGGTCTAAATCATGTTTATTATTTGGATCTTCCAAATCAAATAATTGACGTTCCCATTTTGGTGTATAAGGATTTCTGGTTGAATCACTTAAGTCTGTTGAAAGAATATTGTAGGTGTAAATCCCTCCAATTCCCATCTGAAAACCATGCCAATAAGCACTGTGATAGTAAATTCTTCCACCCAAACCTGATGCTGCACTAAAATTTTTGCTTTCTGGTCTGTAGGTTTGAATAGTATTGCTTCTAAACAATCCGCTAACATGCCCTTTTTTAAACCATTCATGAAAACTGTGAGCTTCATTCGGATTGAATGAACCATGTTTAACCGAATCTATAGACTCAAATTGTTGATGGTTATTCTGCGCCTGCAAGAAGATTGGCGTAAAAATCAAGAATAATATATATGAATAAAATTTCATATAAAAATGTTTAAAAAAAGAGGCTCGCTTAAAAATTAAGGGAGCCTCTAATGTTAGAATTTATTACTATTTATTTTAATGTTGAAGGACAAACATAATCTGTTTTAGGGATGTCCGTTTCGCTGATGGCTTTAAATCCACCTGCAATATCCACTAAATTATGAATTCCTCTTGATTTCATGATAGAAGCCGCAATCATGGAGCGGTATCCTCCAGCACAATGCACATGATAAGTCTGCTCTTTATCCAACTCATCAAAATTATCATTGATATAATCTAATGGGAAGTTTTGTGCGTTCTCCACATGCTCTGATTGGAATTCTGTTGGTTTTCTTACGTCTAATACAGTTAAATCACCAGATTTCAATTCAGATGCAAACTCAGTTGCTGGAATTGATTTTACACTATCCGTTTCTTTTCCTGCTGCTTTCCAAGCTTTCAATCCACCTTTTAAATATCCTAAAGTGTTGTCATATCCAACTCTAGACAAACGCGTAACGATTTCTTCTTCTCGTCCTTCTTCAGTGATGAAAACAATTGGCTGCTGTAAATCTGGAATTAAAGCACCTACCCATGGAGCAAAGCTTCCGTCAATTCCAATAAATATTGAGTTCGGAACGTGCTCTTTAGCAAATTCTACCTGATGACGTGTATCCAATACTAAAGCGCCTTCATGATTAGCCATTGCTTCAAAAGTCTCAACATCTAAGCCTACATTTCCCTTTTCCAAGATTTTGTCTAAACCTGAAGTATCTGCTGATTTATTCATGGCTACGTTTTGAGCAAAATATTGTGGAGGAGGCAATAATCCTTCTGTTACTTCTGCAATGAATTCCTCTTTTGTCATGTCCGCTCTCAGTGCATAATTTGTTTTCTTTTGATTGCCTAAAAGGTCAGTAGTTTCTTTGCTCATGTTTTTACCACATGCAGATCCTGCACCATGTGCTGGGTAAACCACTACATCATCTGGCAAAGTCATGATTTTGTTTCTTAAGCTATCGAAAAGCATTCCAGCCAAATCTTCTTGCGTGATTTTTCCAGCTTTTTGAGCCAAATCAGGACGTCCTACATCACCAATAAATAAAGTATCACCACTGAAGATAGCTTTTTCATTTCCTTCTTTATCAATCAATAAGTAAGTAGTACTTTCTAAAGTGTGACCAGGCGTATGTAAAACTTTGATTTTTATATCTCCAATTTCAAAAATTTCACCGTCTGTAGCTTCATGCATTTTGAAATCAGTTTTAGCTCCAGGACCATAAACGATAGTTGCTCCAGTTTTATCAGCCAAATCAACATGACCTGAAACGAAATCCGCATGAAAATGCGTCTCAAAAATATATTTGATTTTAGCTCCGTCTTTTTCTGCTTTTTCAATATAAGGAGCAGATTCTCTTAAAGGATCTATGATTGCAGCTTCTCCATTGCTCTCAATATAGTAAGCACCTTGTGCTAAACATCCGGTATAAATTTGTTCTATGTTCATAACTGTAATTAATTTTCTTTTTTTAAACTTCTCACAAATATACGGCAGTGTTAAAAAGTGGATTGTAACATCAGTTACTGATTGATTTAAAATGCCGTTTAATCGGATTAATAAAGTCTTTTTTAAAGAATCTCTATATAATTTCTTCTTTGTTCTATTTTTTCTTCCTTCTCCAACTTTTTAAGTAGCCTAGAAATTACTACTCGTGATGTATTCAATTCATTTGCAATTTGCTGATGTGTTTTCTTAATTTCAAATGAACCACTTGCAATTTTTTTATCTAAAAGGTAATTATAAAGTCTTTCATCTAGCTTCATAAATACCATGCTGTCGATAGTATGCAATAGTTCATCAAATCGGGTTTGGTAAGAATTGAATACAAATCTTCTGAAACTGGGATATTTCGTAATCCAATTATCTAAATTGGAAACTGGCATCATCCAAAGTTCGGAATCCTCTTCTGCCACTACATGAAATGAACTTCTTTTGCCTTCCAAGCAGCAAGTAATGGACATGGCGCAAGTTTCTCCTCCTTCCAAATAATAAAGAAATACTTCATTTCCATTGTCATCATTCCGCATCACCCTCAATAAACCCGACATCACCAAAGGCATTTCTTGAGCCTCATCATCAGGAGTGATGACAGTTTGCCCTGCTTTAGCTTTTTTTAAGCGACCTGATTTTAAGATTTCTTCTTTTAGTTCAGCTTCGAAAGGTGTTCTCGTTAATACTTCTTTTATTTTTTCGTTCATTTATTGCAGCAGTTTTCTATACAATTTAATAAATTTTTGATTTCTTTTTTGGCGGAGGAATAATAGATTTTCCGTCCATCTCTTCTTGAACTTAAAACTTCAGCTTCTTTTAAAGCCGCCAAATGGTGTGATAATAGCGATTGTTCACAGTCTCCCAACTTTTCACAGATTTCATTCACGGTCATTTCTCCATTATCCAATAAGAGTTGAACGATTCTTAATCGGTTATGATTGGCAACAGCTTTCAATACTTTTGCCATAGCGGCTAATTTTTTATCGTTCTTTTGAACTTCCATCACTTTCATATCGTAATATATGAAAATTTGTTTATATATTATTTCGAAGATTTTAATATTTTTTGCTGATAGTTGAATTATTTCAGAAAGTGCTGGATTTAATACTTTTCAAAATAAGTAATGATAAATGGATGAATAAATGAATTTTAATAGTCGTGTTTATTAAATATATTAGCGGATAAGAAAAATCTATAAACTAATGTAATATTATTTTGATAATTGAAATTATATATATATGCACTTCTAAATTTATTTTTAACCAAATAGTAAAACTATGAAAAAGTTACTAAGTCTATTAATGCTTTTTGCAATATTATTTGCATTTGCAAGTGTAAAATCCAACGAAGCTAATGCCGGTGAGACTAAAAATCGCTGGAAAGGTGGAGGTACATGCTGGTTGCCAGGTGAATCTTGTATTGTTTACAAGTATTCAAATGGAGATAAAATTAAAGTTTATTAAGTATTATGAGAGAGAGTAAATCTCTCTCCTCTCCTAAATTTTCAATCAAACAACTTTTTAAAATTGAATAATTTTAGATTCATTTGCAGATGTAATTTATTTTGTTTCTTTATTCTTCTTTTATCTTGTGATCACAAAAGTTCAATTAATAATCATTTGGTAAAAGAAGCTAATCCTATTGATACAATTTCTATTGATTTAAGAAATCAACAATATTTTAATCAAGCCTACCAATTGATTTCTAGTAATGATTGTATCCAACTAATTGGCTTAGATTACTACAATCAAAAATTAAATTTCTTAGACTTAAATAAGGGGAACTTTATGAAGTCTGTTAAGTATGGAAGTGACATTGAGGAGATTGGCCAGATTGGTCAATTTTATATACATAACTATGATTCTATATTTCTGTATGCCCCTGGTGAATTATCTATGTACATAATAGACTCCACTGGTGCAAAAATAGATGAGTATAATTTTAATTTTTATAATGGTGACGAGCTTTCAGAATTACTAAGGAAATTCAGCTTTTTTGCATTAAATGCAGTTGCAGACTACAATACTAGTTTTTATTACGATTCTAAAAAGAACTCTCTACTTTTTAGTAATATATTCTATTCACAGGATTTTTTGGGAAACTACGCTTATGAATTCCCAGTTATTTCTGAGCTAAGCTTATCCAATGAAGAACAAATCCCTAAATTTCAAGGGGAATTTCCTGAACTTTATCATATGCAACGTGTCCCCTATGATATATTTTATAATTTCTTGTCAATATCGTCTAATGAGTTGTATTTAAATTTTAGTTTTTCAGAGGATATTTTTTCTATGAAGAGAGATTCCTTTGCCATGAAAAGTGCATTCGATAATGAAAATAGGACATTGTTTGTCAAACAATATGACCCTACAGAAGAAGAACAGAAAAAGTTGATTGCACAAGATTTTAGATATATTCAGTTGCTATATTCAGAAAGCCTAAATATGCTTGGTAGAGTAGCTAAACATGCCAATCCTTCAGATAAGTTAAAAAATGAATTAGAATCTAAATGGTCAGTCATTTTTTATGATATGGAAAAAAAAGAGGTTTATAAAGAAATAGTTTTCCAGAAAGGTATCTATGATTTCAAAAAATGCTTCATAGTTAAAGATAAATTGCATGTAATTGAGAATATCGCAAATACTCAAAATGAAGATTTTTTAAATATTTATACTTTTAAAATTTAGTTATGCGGATATATGTATTCATATTTTTTGTCTTTTTATTTTCATGTCAGCCTTCTGAGAATGATAAGTTTTTTGATTATTTAGAAGACTATAAAGCCACTGATATAAAAGACAAAAATATTGTATTAGTTAATCTGGAAGGGTGTATTGACTGTGTAAATCTTCAACTGCGTTTTATAGGAGATTTAGCCCAAGATGATTTAAAGAATAAGCTTTTCATCTTTACTGGTAAAGTACTTGCCGAAGACCATGATGATTTATTAGATGGTTATAATTTTGACTTTTTCAGAGATACGGAAAACAGGATAATTCAAGTGCTTCCTAATTATACCAATGGTATTATTTATAATTACAAAACTGATGAATTAAATTATATTTCAGATGAAAAGGATTTCATTAATTATATCACTAACCTTTAGTATTTTAAATCTTTCCCATGTCTGTGGCCAAATTGACTCAATTGGAACAAAATCACTTGAAAAAGGAGAATTATACTATGCTCATGCTAGTGGGCATATTACTTTCTTTAATAAGGTTTCGGATGAGTATTCTATAATTCAAATTACAGGCGAAAGAGGGAAGATAATTTATTTGTTCGATAAGGAGAATTTAACAAAAGACACATTAGAAATTAAAGGATTTGTCAATTTTTTAATGAAAGATAATGAGGGGAATATGCAGTTAGAAATTGAAGGAACTTTAGCCACAATAACGATAGATAATGGAAAATTTAAAGTATTATCTAGTGTTAATAATAATAATGATAAAAACTATGTTTATTTTAGTGACATACATAAACTATCTTATCTAAAGAAAGGGAAAAATCGAGAATGGGTTTATGAAGGGAGGAATTTAGAAAAACCACTCTTTGAAATTGGCAGAAAGGAACGAAAGAATCATCATCACTATGGTGGTTGGGGTCGTATAATAGAACCTGTATATCTGTGGAATAATTATTTTTATTTTTCTAACAGTTATGGGAATTCAATTTTAAAATTTGATTTAACATCAAATGAATTAGATCAAATAGATATTAAACATGACTCACTTTATATAAAGGGGAATGTTTTTTTATTAAAGGATTATGGAAAGGATAAACTATATTTAGTGAATTATAAAGAGGAAAATTCTAATTTTAAATTATTCTTCTTTGACCCCCAAGAACAAGGCATAAGCTATTTAAAAGAGTTTAAAAGTAATGAATTCCCACCCTCCTCAATTTTTAATGAGGTATTGTATTCAATAGGGAGATTTGATAATAAAGTCTCCGTGCTAAAGCATCATATCTTCAATGAATCATTTGAAACTGATTTAATTAAAGAAAATTAATTTGTTTCCTGAAATTGATAATAATTGGCAACAGCTTTCAATACTTTTGCCATAGCCACTAAGTTTTTATCATTCTTTTGAACTTCCATCACATTCATATCGTAATATATGAAAATTTGTTTATATATTATTTAGTGATTAATAAACTAGTATTATTTTATCATCCAATCAAATTAAAATGATTAGTACTGAAAAAGGATTAGTGAAGAGACTAAGAAAGATTCGGGATAAATTGAACCAGGAAATTATTAACATGACTTTAGAAGAGGAAAAGGCATATTTAAAGAAATTACGAAAGTCTAATTCAAAATAATTTTTAGATTCTAATAAATGGAAAATAGAAGCGTAAATATCATAAAAAAAACATTTCCAGTTACCGGAATGAGCTGTGCTGCTTGTGCTACTAGCGTAGGCTCTACACTCAAAAGTACAAAAGGAGTTAAAGATGCCGATGTAAATTTCGCCACGCATACCGCCTGGGCAACTTTTAATCCTGATGAAGTGTCATTGGAGGATTTGAAAACTGCTTTGCAGGGCGTAGGTTATGATGCCATTATGGAGGAAGATAATGTAGCAGAAAGGCAGGAAGAGGAGCAAATGAAACAGTTTCTCAAAATCAAAAAAAGCTTGATTGGTTCTGCAATTCTCTCCATTCCAGTTTTCATTATCGGAATGTTTTTCATGAACTGGGAAACAGGTCATTATATTTCACTTCCTTTATCCGCTATTGTTTTATTCTATTTTGGAGGGCATTTTTTCACGGGAGCCTGGAAGCAAGCTAAGAACGGTAAAGCCAATATGGATACTTTAGTGGCTTTAAGTACGGGAATTGCCTTCGTGCTGAGCGTTTTCAACACTTTCTACCCAGAATTTTGGCTGCAAAGAGGTTTGGAAGCTCATGTTTATTATGAAGCAGCAGTAGTCATTATTACCTTCATTTCATTAGGTAAATTTCTAGAGGAAAAAGCCAAAACCAATACATCCTCGGCATTGAAAAAATTAATCGGGCTACAGCCCAAAACACTTATCGTTTTAATAGATGGCAAAGAAGAAGAAATTCCAATCAATGCTGTAAAAGAAGGATTTGAGATTTTGGTAAAGCCAGGTGATAAAATTCCAGTAGATGGCCAAGTGGTAAGTGGTGACTCTTATGTGAATGAAAGCATGATTACAGGAGAGCCCGTTCCAGTTCAGAAGATTGAAGGGACAAAAGTTTTTGCAGGTACTATCAACCAAAAAGGGAGTTTTACTTTTAAAGCAGAGAAGGTAGGGGGCGATACTTTATTGGCTTCCATTATTGAGCGAGTAAAAGAAGCGCAAGGTAGCAAAGCGCCAGTTCAAAAACTGGTCGATAAAATAGCTGGAATATTTGTGCCGGTCGTTATCGGGATTGCTATTTTAACTTTTATTCTATGGCAGATTTTTGGAGGAGACAATGCGCTAACACAAGGTATGCTTTCGGCTATAACGGTTTTGGTAATTGCTTGTCCATGTGCACTTGGCTTAGCAACTCCAACGGCTATTATGGTGGGAGTAGGGAAAGGAGCAGAAAACAATATGCTCATTCGGGATGCAGAGAGTTTGGAAAAAGCTTATCAGGCAGATGCCATTATTTTGGATAAAACAGGAACCATAACAGAAGGAATGCCATCAGTGGTGAATCATAAATGGTTTTCAGAAAATGAGCAACTCAAATCGATTTTATATCAAATTGAAGCTAAAAGTGAGCATCCATTGGCTGAGGCAGTTTTAAATCAATTAAAATCAGTTGAGTTACCAACAGTAAATATGGATGCTTTTGAGAGTATTTCCGGTAGGGGAGTGAAAGCTAAATTGGGAGATCTCAGCTATTTTGTGGGCAATAATGCGTTGATGAAAGAGCAAAATATTGAAGCTAATGATAAGACATTAATCTTGGCAGATCAATGGGAGACTCAAGGTCAGACGGTGATTTATTTTGCGGATGAACATCAAATTCTGGCTTTAATTGGCATAGCTGATAAAATAAAAGAGAACGCAAAATTAAGTATTCAGCAATTGCGTGATAGGGGAATGGAAGTGTATATGCTAACTGGAGATGCGGAGAAAACAGCCAAAACAGTGGCGGAAGCTGTTGGAATTGAACATGTGAAGGCACATTTAATGCCTGCCGATAAATCCAATTTTGTGAAGGAACTGCAATCCAAAGGAAAAGTAGTAGCTATGGTGGGCGATGGAATCAATGATTCGGAAGCTTTGGCTCAGGCTGATGTTAGCATTGCTATGGGCAAAGGTTCTGATATTGCCATTGATGTAGCCAAAATGACTTTGATAGGTTCTGATTTGCAGAATCTTCCAAAAGCCTTTCACTTATCTCAATTAACCATAAGAGGAATTAAGCAAAACTTATTCTGGGCATTTATCTACAATATCATAGGAATTCCGCTTGCAGCAGGATTGCTTTACCCTTTTACAGGCTTCTTATTAAACCCAATGATTGCTGGAGCAGCAATGGCTTTTAGTTCTGTTTCGGTGGTCTTGAATAGCTTGAGGTTGAAGAGTATGAAGTTGTAATTGATACCATGGTCGGTGGCACACCGACCATCTCTTCTAGGTAGCTACCTTTCTGCTTCCGATCGGTGAGCCACCGACCGGGGGCTAGAAAGGAGCAACCCAATTCAATAAGTGATTAGTTGAAAATTTTCGCTTAAGCGAAAATCCTTTTGTTTTCTTTTCCCTCCTTTGTGGTTATAAGGAATGATTGTAAATCTTTACAATCGGTAGAGAATTTCTACCACAAAAGAGACAAGAGAACACAAAAGAAAATAACCTTGGTTATTTTTTAGTATTAAATCATTACAGTCTTGCAACTGAACCTCAAAAGAGATAACAAAAATTTCCTCCTTGCTAATTCAGGGCTTTAGCGTGGGATTAAACAGCCTTTGGCTGACTTTTGTTTTCTTCCATTTCTTTTCCCGTTTTAGGTCGGGACAAGTTGTGGTTAAATATCCAGCTTTAACTGGTTTTACTCTACTTGAGATCTTAGTTTCTTGTCTTCGATTAGGTTTTATTATATAGTAGAAAATTTAACTTAATAGCATTGCTCGCCAGCTAGCAGAGAAAGATTAATCTTAAAAGTTTTACTAAAAATGAAAATTCAAAACTCCAACAATTTCTTCACTTGCTCTTCAAGCAATTCACTATATAAAGTATCAGTAACTTCTTCACCATCAAAATTACTTTCAATTCTAGCGAGCTTGGGCTTTAATGCCAAAACATTCATTCCTAAATAATTAAAAATATCGGTCATGTGACTTAATGCTAACCCCGCGCCTTGCATGCCTGAAGATATGCCTACTAACGCACATTTCTTATTTTGAAAGCTGTTCGGATATTCCATTCCATCAATAAAAGCTTTTAGTGCCCCAGGAAATGAACCATTATATTCAGGAATGATGAAAACATATTTATCCGAAGACCGCAACTTCTTTAAAAATTTATTGAATTCAGGGTTTTTGCCATTGTTCTCATATAGTGCCGTATAAACGAAATCCTTTGGTAAATCAGCAAGATCAATGATATTGGATTCCACTTGATGTTGGGTCAATAAGCTTTGATAAAGATGAGCAACTTTTGCTGATACGGAGTTTTGACGATTGGTTCCTGAAATAATTGTTATCATTATTTTGAGCTATTTAAAAACAAAAATAGGGACAATAAGTCCCTATTCAATAATAAATTAGATTGTTTTAAAATTAAAGTGATGATAAATTCACAGTCAATTCAAAATCATCATAAATCATTTTGTCTCCTAAGCCATCAAAGAATGACCCAGAGCCATATTTAACTTGCCATTTTGTTCTGTCTAAAGCAAAAGATGCTTTTGCATTAGCTTTTCCATTCTCTACTGATACATTTGCAGGGAAAGTAATTTTATTTGTAATTCCTTTAATCGTTAAGTCACCTGCAATAAAATGTGTGGCATCAGTTGCTTCACTTTTGTTTATAGAAGTAATAGTGAATTTAGCAGTTGGGTGATCTTCTACACTGAAAAAATCATCAGACCTTAAATGGCCCATCAATTTATCTTTGTACTCACCTTCTAAATCCAATACATTAATTGTGGTCATGTCAATGATGAAAGAACCTCCAGTTACTTGACCGTCTTTCATTTCCAATGCACCTTCTTTAATGTCAACAGTTCCGTTATGTTGACCTGTTACTTTTTCTCCTATCCAAGCAATTTGACTTGAATTAGTGTCTACTTTCACTTCTTTTTGTAAAATAGTAAAAGCTGCAGCCATAATTAATGCTGCCATTCCGATTGATAAAATTTTTGTTTTCATAATTTTTTAATTGTATTTACATTAAATGTAGGTACATATACTTTACAAATCAAAAAAGGTTTAAAATATTTTAAATAATTTTTTGATTGTATGGGTACTTGAATCAAATTGGGACAAAATTGTTTAAAAAATTATGAGCACAATAAAAGAAATAAAAGAAGCAACAGATTTTATAAAAGGAGAGATAGATTTTAAACCTGAGGTGGGAATCATATTAGGTACTGGCTTAGGGGCTTTGGTGGATGATATCAAAATAGAGCATTCCATTTCGTATAAAGATATTCCTAATTTTCCAGTTTCTACAGTGGAAACGCATAGCGGTCATTTAATATTTGGAGAATTAAGTGGTAAAAAAGTCATTGCTATGAATGGTCGTTTCCATTATTACGAAGGCTATAGTATGAATCAAGTTGTAATGCCAGTAAGGATTATGTATTTACTAGGCATTCAATATTTATTCATTTCGAATGCCGCAGGTGGTTTAAATCCTAAACTGGAATTGAGTGATTTAATGATCATAAATGATCATATCAATCTTTTTCCAGAAAATCCTTTAAGAGGGCATAATCTGGATGAATTTGGCGGGAGGTTTCCTGATATGTATGATGCTTATGAGCCTAAACTGATTCAGCTGGCAAAAGAAGTAGCAAAAGAAGAAGGAATAGATATAAAAGAAGGTGTTTATGCTGGAGTTCAGGGGCCTAACTTAGAAACACCTGCAGAATATCGATATCTAGATAAGATCGGAGCAGATGCGGTAGGGATGAGTACTATTCCAGAAAATATTGCTGCGAGGCATATTCAAATTCCTGTATTTGCGGTTTCTGTCATTACGGATTTATGTTATCCAGAAAAATTAAAGCCAGCAGCCATTCCAGAAATAATTGGAGCTGCTATTAATGCAGAACCTAAGATGACTACTATTTTTAAAGGCTTGCTTAAAAGAATTTGATGTGAAATGACATTTTGATATGCGGCAGATTTTATATGTTTATTTTCAATGTTAATTTAATGTTAACCAAAATTTTACTGTGTTAATATATAATAGGCGATTTTAATAAGTCAAACCTACTTTAATCGCATTTTATAG
Source organism: Bacteroidota bacterium (assembly GCA_003973485.1). Taxonomy (GTDB): domain Bacteria; phylum Bacteroidota; class Bacteroidia; order Cytophagales; family Cyclobacteriaceae; genus Marivirga. The sequence continues at coordinate 14,325 of QNXU01000452.1, forward strand.
ATTTTATTAATTATTTGTTAACATAGTAAATATAAAATTAATATTGCTTAGGCTTACTTTTGCGCAAACTTTTTAATGAAATGCGAAAAATAAGCCTAATTTTTTTAATCTGCTTTTTGATTATTCAGTCTTCTCAAGGTCAAATTGAGAAAATGCCTTACGACATCAATGGTAATTCTTGGTTCGAGAATATCAAAATAGGGGGGTATGTTCAAACTAGATATAATCGACTTTTAGAGACCAATCCGAATCTTGATTGCAATCAATGTGATAAAAGCTGGGGTGCTGGAAATGGTATTTCACTAAGAAGGGTCAGGCTTAAATTTTCAGGAAATATAGGGAAATATGTTTATTTCTATATTCAGCCTGATTTTGCTAGTACAGGAAGTGGAAGTGGGCAACATTTTGGTCAATTGAGGGATGCATATTTTGATGTTAGCTTGGATGAAAAAAGGGAATTTAGATTCCGATTTGGGCAAAGTAAAATTCCGTATGGCTTTGAAAATATGCAATCTAGCCAAAACCGACTACCATTAGATCGAAATGACGGGATGAACAGCTCTATAAAAAATGAACGAGAATTAAGCGTGTTATTTTATTGGGCACCAGAAGAAACCAGAAAGTTATTTAGGGAGCTTGTAGCTGAAGGTTTAAAAGGTTCGGGAGATTATGGTGTTGTTGGCTTTGGGGTTTTTAATGGACAAACTGGTAATGCCCCCGAATTAAATAATAGCCTTCATATTGTAGGTCGGATTAGCTACCCAATGAAATTTGGAAATCAGATAATTGAGCCTGGTATTCAAGCTTATACAGGGCAATATCAAATGCCACAATCTAACTTAAGTGACGGTGTGAATGTAAAAGAGAATTTAAATTATTTGGATCAAAGAGCTGCTGCTACTTTTGTTTTATATCCTCAACCTTTCGGGATTCAGGCAGAATATAATTGGGGAACTGGTCCTGAATTTAATAAAAATACTAATACTATAGAACAAACAAATTTGGAGGGAGGCTATGCAACTTTAACTTACAAAATTTCCAAGTTCAAACAATTATTTTATCCATTTATAAGGTACCACTATTATGATGGGGGTAAGAAATTTGAACTTGATGCAAGAAGCTACAATGTTAGTGAACTTGAAATTGGAATGGAATGGAGACCAGTAAGGGCATTTGAACTAGTGGCTCATTATACCATTTCTTCAAGGAGATATGAAGATTTCCAAAATCAAGACAATTTGCAAACAGGCAGATTGCTGAGATTGCAAGCTCAAGTGAATTTTTAAGAAGTTTAAAATCACCTAATCATATATTCTGAAACTATTTCCTGAGCGCTTCGCTTAAATCAATATTACCAATCTAGGGGAATATGAAATTTGGTGAAGTTAAAATTGAAGCTATTCAAGGAGATATTACGAAGCAAGATGATATTGAAGCAATTGTAAATGCTGCTAATGCACAATTGCAAATGGGCGGAGGAGTTGCAGGTGCTATACATACAGCTGCAGGTCGGGAGTTATCCGAAGAAACAAAACCTTTAGCTCCTATCAGACCTGGACAAGCCGTTATTACTAATGGATATAATTTACCAAATAAATATATAATCCATACTTTAGGGCCAGTATATGGCTTTAATCAACCTGAAGAAAAGTTTTTAGCCGATTGCTATAAAAATTCACTCGTTTTAGCGGAAGACCATCATATTGAGTCCATTGCGTTTCCAGCTATTTCCACGGGTGCATTCGGATATCCTTTTGAGCAAGCAATGGAAATTGCCTTCTCTACTGTTCATGATTTTGCTAAAAATGCTAAATCAGTTAAGCTAATCCGTTTTGTTTTGTTTAGTGAAAAGGATTTTGAGCAGTACAAAAACAAGCTCAATTCATTAGGGTAATTTTTTATGATTTCCAGAAATCCATCTTTTTTTACCTGAAAACCTGAAGCTTTTTCAAAATCTTGGTTTAAATTTTAATTCCTTCCATTAAATGGAATCTAATAATGAATTTCATATATATCTTTTGTCTACTTTAAAGTTAATTATAAAGATTAATAGGCTCTATTTAACCTTTGTTTAAGATAGTTATTGATGTCCAAAAGGGCATCTACTATGTTGTCTGCCATTTTCTGGCGATGCCCTATAATTCTTTGGTTAATAAGTTTTCCAGAATCGCCATTAAAGGCAAAGCGTCCGATTGTTTTATTGTTTTTTACCTCGTAAATCAATATTTCATAAATTGATATATCAATACCATTGTGGTAACCCGTCCCCATTTTCCAGCTTAAATCTCTTCTTTCTTTGATGGTGTGGTTTAATAAATCAACTAATGCATTTTTATTTAAAATCATGATTCTCAATAAGTTGTTTCCTTCTACAATTTAAAGAAAAAAATGATTACTCTGAAAGCTAAATTTTAATATTAGTTGTAAAAGCAAAATAATAGTTGGAGTTTAGTGTTTTTTTAAGTTGAATGTATTGGGGTTTTGGGTAAATCTAATGGATTTAACTGGTATTCACCCTACATAATCTCCTGTTTTTTGACGACACTCTTTTGCTTTTTTATTGGAGATTATTTTCCAAAATGGATTTCTAAAAAATAATGCAGTTTTAACAAAAAAATTATGCGCAGTCCGTTGAAAGCCAGAATGGAATTTAGAAGCATTTTTAGGCATCACCACATACTCATAACCAAATCTTTGAGTGACCTTGTCCATGCAGGGATTACCGTATAAAATATTCTTTGTATCCTTGA
>QNXU01000454.1 GCA_003973485.1 Bacteroidota bacterium
GGGAAGTTTTTAGTCCAAGCTTTACCTAAAGTAATTAAAAGCTTGACCGTAATAGGAACTATCGCACTACTTCTAGTTTCCGGTGGGATTTTTGCTCACAATATAGACTTTCTACATCACCTTCTTCCTTCTATACCTGCCTTTATAACAGAATTTCTAATTGGTCTTGTGGTAGGAATAGTGGTTTTAGCTGTGGTGGAGTTAGGTGGTTTTGTAGTGAAGAAAATAAAAGGCAGTAAATCATAAATCAATATTGTCCATCAAGATTCCATGTGAAAGGCTTATATTGGTTTAGTAAAACCTTTTATGCATAAAATCATGGAATTAAATCCTCAATATTTTAAAGTTGAAATTGAAAATAAAGTAGCAAGCGTAGCCTTCAATCGTCCAGAAAAATCCAATGCGCTTCATAAGTCAGCCTGGACTGAGATGAAGGAAATCTTCAATACGCTATCCGAAACGGCAGAAGTAAGAGCCATTGTGCTAAGCGGAGAAGGTAAAAATTTCTGTGCGGGTATCGATTTGGAATTGCTGATGTCGGTGAGCCAATATCAAAAAATTGAATGTGCCGGAAGAAGAAGTGAAGAAATAAGAAAGCTAGTATTAACACTTCAAGAAGCCGTTAATGCCATTGAAAAATGCAAGAAACCCGTTTTGGCCGCAGTGCATGGCGGATGCATAGGTGGAGGAGTAGATATCATTGCCGCCTGTGATATGCGCTATTGTAGTGATGATGCCTATTTTACGATTAAGGAAATCGATTTAGGAATGGTAGCAGATTTGGGAACTTTGCAACGTCTGCCAAAATTAATTTCTCCTGGTATGGTTTCTGAAATGGCCTATACCGGCAGAAAAGTGCATGGAAAAGAAGCTAAAGAAATTGGGTTAGTAAATCAATCTTTACCATCAAGAGATGAATTGATGGAAAGCACTCATAAACTGGCTGCCACGATAGCTTCAAAGTCTCCTTTATCCATTCGAGGTACAAAAGAAGTGCTAAAATACAGCCGAGATCATTCGGTGGAGGATTCGCTAAATTATATGGCTACTTGGAACAGTGCTATGTTGCTATCTGATGATTTAAGTGAGGCTTTTAAAGCGAGTATGGAGAAGAGAAATCCAGAGTTTAAGGATTAACGACTTGTGAAATGAGAATCAATTTACAATCTAGATTTTAATTATACCGAATTCGGTACAATTAAAAATGCATTCGGCAATAATTACGTTGTTCATCTTTAAAACAAAACGGTTCCAACTTTAACCAGTGAGTGTTACATGGAAATAGAATGAAATAGCGCAAATATCCACTTATGCTTTTGACTAGTCTCCAAAATCTCAATCTATCATAATGAAAAAGACCCTAATCCTCTATATTATTGCGACTGTATCCCTTTTCTCATGCAAGAAAGACAGTAAGTCAGCAAAAGAGAATATCCAAGGCAATTATAAGCCTTTGAACTGGAATGAAACGAGCACAAAAGAAAGATCACCAAGCATTTTTGACAATCAATATATTCATACACATTTTGAATATGAAGATTCTAGCGGCAATACTTTTAGTATAGAAAACAGTTTACCTAGAGGTGGACACAGATACACTGACCCAGAGGGCAAGAGTTTTGTTTATACTATATATTGGACTCGATTAAGTAATCAGTCTGCAGATCCATTAGAGGTGCAAATCAATTTTCCTGCAGATTCTATCCCACTTACTGCTTCCAGTGACATATTCTTTAAATTAGTTTTACCTCCCAATAAAGTAGAAACAGCTCAAAAAGCTTTAATCAATAATAACATGTCAGGCTCCAAGCCAGACATCACGGACAGAGACCCTGTCTATAATTATGGCTTGCTCGATTTAGAATCTGTTTTGGATCAAAGACTCCACAAACCTTCTTCTTTCCAGCGTATTCTACAGCCCAATGATACGGTCAGTTTCTATGTTGTTAATCTTTTCAATAAAGGAGTAAAAGGTGTGGTGCGTACTGGTCTTAGCTTGGAGGAGCAAGAGCTTTTTTATACTGTAAATGGCAAAAAGATTAGGGTTGGGGATATTGCATTTCAAGAATAGAAATATTTCGCAAATCTCTAAATTTCTAATTTTGATATGGATTAATTATCTTTCAAATTCAACATTCGCCAAAGCCTGAAAAGTCCCTTTCGATTTATGATTTTCCGCTTTTTGGCAAAAAATAACTTACAGGATAAAGACACAATTGAGGACTAATCAATTGTTATTATCAATATAAATATTTTAAAAGTTCGGAAATATTCCGAACTATTTTTTGTTTATTTGCATTACTAATGAGACTAGTCAATAAAAAGGCATTAGAAAAATTAAAAAGGAAGAATAAAGGAAATGTTCCATTAACAACTGCCATTGATAAACTGATAAAGGATATTGAAAATCACAACTGGAAAAACCAAAATGAGCTGAATAAGACCAGACCAGATGCAGATTGTGTCCATAGTGATGGATTCTACTTTTTTGATATTAGTATTCACAGGACGATGATACTTATTGAGTTTGATGATGACGAAGCTTCAGTAGTCTGGGTCGGAACGCATCAAGAATATGAAACGACATTCAAAAACAATAAGAATACTATAAAAAAATGGTTGAACGCTAACGATTGGATTTAGATTTATGCAAACACAACTAGACATATCGAAATTATTGGAAGCAGGTAAAATTGCAAATGAATTGGAGCTTGAGAGAGCCTTAATTGCAGATCGAAAATTAAGAGTTCTTGCTAAAGAAGATTCAAAATATAAGACTGTTCGCAAAAAACTAAGAGACTTAATAAGTGCTTATGAAGACAAAAATTGGTCTTCCAGTTCAAGAATACCAGATAAAAAGATACAGAACAGTGATTTAGCAGAAGTTATTGCTGAAAAAGAAAGACAGTTCATTCAGAATAGAAAAGAGTTAATCAGAAAGAAGCTTAAAAGTTTAAATTTAACACAACAAAATCTTGGTGAAATTTTAGGGCATAAAAGCAAATCCTATATGTCCGAATTAATGAATGGTGTAAGCCCCTTTTCTTTAAAGGATTTGATTATCATTAACCGATTGTTAAAAATTGATCTGACCCATTTGATCCCTACTTTTTTACCTCAAGCAGATAGAATGAAAATTAAATTCTCCCTTCAAAAGTTAGATAATCCAAAGCTTAAGCTCAGTGAGGAGGATATTGAATTGGTTTAAACTCACAAAAAGTCCAAGCGGACGATTCAATAAGTGAGTGCTAAAATGAAATAGACAGTAATTACTGCAATAGCGCAAGTGTCCACTTGTGCTTATTGGATTAAATTCCCACCATAAGAGTTCCATTATACAACCGTTTCTATATATTTGTACCCTACAAAAATCCAGAACTCAAGTCCAAACACAAGAAATGAAGTTTATTAAGCCTAGTGAAATTTCCAGTAAGATTATGACTCTTATTGAGGAAAGCGATGAATCTGTAATTCTTGTTTCTCCATATGTAAAAATCTCTAAGTGGTATAAACTAATCAAAAAACTTGAAAATTTAGATTCAAGAAATATCCCAGTTGAATTTATTATTAGAGATGATCAAACTAACCAAAGGTCGTTTCAAGAACTAAATGACTTAGAGATAAGATATTCTCCTATTAGGGATTTGCATTGTAAACTTTATATCAATGAGAAATATGCCATTGTCTCATCAATGAATTTGCTGCTCAGTTCAGAAATTAATTCATTAGAGCTCGCATATCAAACAGAAAATGAAAGTGAGTATCAAGAGTTAAAAGAGTTTTGTGAAAGGTACTTGTCTATTGACTTTGATAAAACTAAAGTTCAAAATGAAACTTTTACTAGCGATTGGAGAGACCATGTGTGCAATACCCTAAGAGAAAATGCAGGAATTAATGTTAAGGCCACACAGGAGAATGAGGTTTTTCTCGTCAACACTGGTACAAATAATTACACCTCATTTATCTACAATGGAAAGCAAAATCATCTGAGAATTTCTGGAGTTTTATCGGGGAAAGAATATGAATATTTAAGTAGTAATAAGGGATCAATACCAATGATAGATGGAGTTGAGTTAGAATTAATTCATGGTCAGAATCGACATTATGATACTATTTGGGCCACCTCCGAAAAACCCTTAAACAGCTACGATTTGAATAATGTCTACGATAATGAAAAGTCATTGGTGGCAGATCAGGTTACTAACTTCATAATTGAAATTGATAACTTTAAAAAATGGGCGAGGCAAAATATTTAATAAGCTCAGCCAAATAGCGCAAGCGTCCGCTTGTGCTTGCCAGTAACAACATACACTGCCACCCATTTATCTCATCCGTTTTCCAACTAGCCCAAAACCAAGAATCAATTGAATTTTTTCGATGAATAGTACTATTTATATGGTGAAAACTAGAACGGTATTTCTATATTTACAATTCATCAATAACCGAAACCTTTATAATTACTCTGGAACTTTAGTAATGGGGGATGACCAATCAAATCTATAAAGATTTCTAGAAGTTGAGATAAACATTTCAAATTTAAAAAGAAAAATTTCAACCTAAATAATATGACGATAGAAAAAATCATAATCCATGAATTAAAGAAAGAACAAGGGCGTGGCAATACAAAAATAATTTCATCAGATTCTACATTAGAAATTAATGATAATGCTACTTCTTTGATTGATACATTAAATAAAAGTTATAATAGTGAAAATATTATCTATGGAGAATTTGATGATTCAGATTGTAAATATTTCCCTGAAAAATATAACGAATATCTAGCCACATCACGAACTGAAAAAGAGTTCATCTTAGTGACAAAAGAATTAATAGGAAATTTGGAATCTCTAATCAGTCAAGTATCCCTAGCTACTGGTGGTTACTTTATTTTCTCCGAATACAGTATTCAAAAAAGAGAGTATTTCGCGGTATTCTTAGTAAGAGATGTAGAAGGGAAAACTCTAAGTAGAAATGGTAAAAAATTTCAGATCCAAAATATTGAATACTTGGATACGAAAAACATGGCGATGGCATGTCGTATAAATGAAATCCAATATCAGGCTCGAGATTCTAAATATTTATCATTAACACAGCAAAAGCAAAATGTTATTTCCGAGTATTTTAAGAACTGGATATCTGTAGATCAGTTAGAAAGTAGCAAAGAATACACCAAAACACTGTACGATATAATAGGTCAAATAGAGACTCCTAAAGACCCAAAAACGAAGAAACATTTTGAACTCGTAGACTTTAGAAACAAGGTTTATGAATATATGAAATCTAAACCTAATCATTTGGTGAATATTAATGAACTGAGCAATCATTTTTATAACGACCCAAATGTAATTACTGAATTTGCGCTAGAAAATGACATTTCAATCGATACTGAATTTCGTTACAATAGCACCGAGTTAAGGAAATATATAAAAATTGAAATTGAAAGAGATGGAATCAATCTAAAATTTGATAGAGCTGCAATAGATAAGAAAGTAAGGATTTCTGATGACCAAGAAGATCTTGTGATAATTGAATCAGGGTCTTTTTATAGAGCCTTAAAGAAAGAAATGGAGAACAAATGAAGTACATCGACATTTGCAAAATATTATATAATAACAGAAACAGTATTAAGGTAAATGGTGATTATTTAGAGTTTAAAAATCAGACTGAAATAACAACGAACCTAAAGAAGCATCAAATAGAATATAGTAAAATCAAAGATGACTTTATCCAAATACTGCGCGGAGACTTACCATTTCACCTTTATTTTAGTAAAGACGAATATTTACATATTTCAAATATTAAAAATGAAATTGGCTCAGTTATAATAGAAAATGAAGATATCCTTTCATATTTTGACGATACTGAATACCTCAATTTTGAACCTTCAGAAGATAATTATTTTTTTTCAAACGCAAAAATCTACGGATTTTTTATAACATTTTTGAAGAAGCAAACCAAAGAAGACGAATCAGGATTTCATTTCATCGACTATGCAGATAATACAGGTCGTAAACTGGTTCTAACTAGTTTAAGTGAAAAATCTAGAATTATATTAAAATACAATAATGAAATACCTTATTTTAATGAAAAACGTGATTATTCTATTTCTGTAAAATATTTTATGCAAGAACTGACAAATAATGTATTAAACATTTCAAAATTCATAAAAAGTTCATTGATAAAAAAAGTCACTAATATACCTGAAGACCAAAGATTAATTCATCTTTTTAAACACATTGACGCAATCCTTTTAGATGCTCAGATGAATTTAGAAATTTACATAAACAATCTATCGATTTATAAAATTAGGAAAGACTACGAAGAATTTAAAAAAAATCATTTAGCTAATATTTCAGAAGTAGTAAATAAAATCAATAACAGAATAATAAGCTACCCTATAATATTTAGTACTCTTATTTTTGCTGTTTCTAAAATTCCCTCACAAAGCATATTACTGTACTTCCTTGTTTGCGCTATTTCAATCACAGTAATTTATTTGAATATTTTAACATCAATGAATGAATCTGACTTGGAAAATATATTTGGTCAAGCGAAAAAAGAACACGAAAGCATAGTTGACAATGGTTTTTTTATCAAATTCCCAGCAGAAAAAGAAGAATTTGACAATGCTTATGAAACCATTAATCAAAAAGTACATACCACTAAAAAATTAAGTAAAACCTATAAATGGGCATTAATATTGACCAACTTATTTTGTGTTATGTTCATTTTTAGAAAACTTCAATTCTCAACAAATACAGCTATAATTATTGGAATCCTAGTATTGTTGGTGACTGTTTTGGTAGAGATCAAATATGAGAATAATCATTCTTAAATAAACCTGCTGTCGCAAGTGCAAGCTTAATTATATTAACTAACCAAACTAGCTGATTGTAATTCTGACTCACTATTAGCTTTCATGAAGTATCCCCGTTCCCGCCATGCTCTGCATGGTGGTCGATCATTTTAGGCAACTGGTCTCGTTCCATAAATCTCCTTCATCCTCCCCTCCTCTCATCCATTATCGCCCTTCCCCAAAGCTCGTGCACGAGTAGGTCCATCTAAGCGAAAGCTTTGATCCCCTGCAGGCAATTCCAATCCCCACTTTTTCATGACCGGAGCCTCCAATGATTTTTGTCTGTATTCATCAGGCGTCATAATCGGAATACCATAAATAATAGGGAAATAACGCTGACAATCTGAGCAAGTCAAAAGCCCCTCAATAATTTCGTTCTCTTCTTGTTTGAAAATACTGATATTCAAATCACCCTTATCAAAAGGGCAGCACATTTTCTTTAATAGTCTGCTTTGCATAATTTTTTTATCTCAATCCCTATATTTACTACTGTAGTTTCTCTTTATATTTTTTGGCAGCCGCCTCTGGATCATCTTCATTTAAGATCCCTGAAATAACCGCAATGCCGTTGAAAGGTAGGGCCTTCAATTGCCCTAAATTTTCTTGGTTGATTCCTCCGGAAAGAAAAATAGGCATATTGCTGATTTCCTTTGCCTTCTTTATGCTTTCGGGCTGCACAATATCACAACTGTCAACTGAAGAAGATGGAAACACCGAGCAAAAGCTAATATAAGACAAGCTGTTTTGCTCAGCCATTTGCACGGCTTCCATATTATTTGTAACCGTAAGGCCAATATACTGTCCTTTCAACTTGACCCGAACATCTTGAAAATTCTCAGGCAGCTGGTCAAAATGTACCCCGTCTAATCCTGTTTCCACTGCCAATTCCCAATCTTGATTCATCAGCAGCGGCACCTGAAAATCCTTTGCCAATGCTTTTGCCCGCTTAATAAATTCCAATTTCGCTTCCTTGCCTTTATCCTTTGGCCAATGGTCCCAAATCTGTAGGATGTCAACGCCCCCTTTTAAGGCCGCCTGAAGTTTATTTAACAAGCTTTCTTGTTCTTGACTGGGGTCAATCACCAAATAAAGTCCTGCTAGTTTGTTCATTTCCATCCTGCTTGAAATGCTTTAAAAAATGCAGCCCAATACGGATCCACCCCGTCAAAAGTAAAAGATCTCTGCTCACCATTCTTTTCCACTAGTTGTTTAGAAGAACCTTTAGTGAAAACGCCAATCTTACAAGCTTCAACTCCTTCTGCTGCAAGACCTTGGATCAAACGGTCTTCATTTCCCGGCTTTACTGCCATCAGCATAGAGCCGGCACCTATGGAGATAAAGGGATCGATCTCAAACAAATCTGTAATCTGCTTCACTTCCTCATTGAGCTTAATTTTATCCAATTCCACTGTGAAACCGCAGCCGGATGCATCTGCCATTTCATCCAATGCGCCTAAAATCCCTCCTTCCGTTACATCATGCATGGCATGCAATTCTTGGTTCGGCTCCAGGATGCTGGAGGCGGCTAATGCTTCCTTCAGTACAGAAAGATCCCAAAAGTTGTTAGCGGTTATCTTCTGAATTTCTTCACCGCACTTTTCACTGACCGTTTCAGGAAAAGCATTGGCTAAAAGCGAAGAAGAGGATAAAGCCGAATGTTTGGTCATGATAATGCTATCCCCAACAGCTGCATTATGACTGCTCAATATTTTGTCCTTGGGAGCCTGTAAAAACATAGTGCTACCTCCGGAAATGGTTGATTCTTGCCCTGGGATCTGGCCAGTATGACCACCCGTAATGCTAATGCCCAATTTTTTGCATAGTGCATCAATGTGACCCCAATACAAATTAAAATCTTCTCGCGATAAACTTACCGGAAGATTGAGCACAAACTGTGCAAACTGTGGTGCAAAGCCAGTGGTTGACATATCATTGGCCAATAAGTGCACCGATAAGTGGGCAGAAATTTCCATACCCAGGGACGGAATCAAGGATAGCGGATCGCTAGAAGTGGCCAGCGCTTTCCCATTACCCAAGTCAATTATGGCGGTATCCACGCCAAATCTTGGTCCGCAAATCACTTCCGCTCTTTTGGCTCCACATTTATTCAGTAAATCCTCTTTGAACACCTGAGCATCTACTTTTCCATATTGTTCATCAAAAGCTGCCATCACACATTATTATATAGAATCTAGTAATTAATTTCACAAAAGCATGCGGTTTGGTACTCAATATCAGCATGTTATAATCTTTGTTCGTGTAAAAGGCTCATAGCCTCTATGTGAATTGTACATACAAACCAAAAAAATCGCCATAAGGTAGCTTCCACTGCTGACGAGGAAACCACTTAGGTAAGCCAGTCGCATTCCACTCAATTGTATAGTCTCGGTCGGGGAGCGCCTCAGCAATGAGGTCTTTCAAAGAAGCAGGCGTATAAAAATTAGCCGTTACATAATAATTGTTCTTTCCAAATACCTGCTGAACTCTTCTTCGCACCAATTTGGGCGTATTGCGGTTCATCATTCCGAAAATAATTCCATATTTACCTACTCTTGCGGCTTCACGGATTACTTCTATCGGTCTTTTGTAATATTCAAAAGTGGTGATAAAGGCCAACGCATCAAAAGTATGATCTTTGAATGGCATATGATGGGAATCAGCTAAAACCAGATCGCCATCGAAGAGATGAACACCCTGTGCCAACATAAAAGGAGAAATATCACCGCCTGTAGCCTGAATTCCTATTTCATGCCACCATCTGGTGAAACGAGTAGTACCACAGCCATATTCCAATAAGCTTTCAACACGGCTATCTTTCTTGATGAGTTCTTCTAGCGTCTTTTTTTGCCAAACTTCCTGACGCTTATAAGGCTCTTCGTAATAGGCCTCGTAGTGGTCGGTATCATCTCTGTTAAAAAACCACTCCTGTCTACCTTGCCAATTGCGCAATTCACCAGTGGCGACATCGAATTTTTCCTTTTTTGAAATCTGAGTCATCGATCTAAGAATTTATGATCTATGCATGCAGGGGAAGATGAAGTTAGAAAGGTATTCACAATTCCTACGCTAGCATTACCTAGATCAGGTTATTTGGGTATAATCTCAGCCATTTAGTTGGCACCCCATGTAAAATATAAGACGAAGCTAAGGATAATTAGATACTTAAGCAATGCTTTCAAAATTTATCCTTTAAGCATAGGGTAATAGTGCAAGCGGACGCTTGAACCAGATGGTGCTATATCCTAAACAAACTAAACTTCAATAAAAAAGTAGCGGATTGCACTTGTCTGGGCACAATATTTTTTGTTATTTCATGTGTATATTACGCTTTTAAATTGCCACATGGAATTCGCATTAAATATTCATCAGGCAGTTGGTATAAATTCGCCCTCGAATATTTATGCTCATTTCAATTAAAATAACCAATATGCTTAAGAACATTTACCCATTAATATTTCTTGTATTAGTCATTTTTTCATGTGATCAATTAGCTCCAAAATCCACTTCAGAAACAAAAGAGGAAGACCCCTATCATAAAATTTCTTTTCACTCAAATGGAAAATTAAGAACTGATGTTCACCTCGATTCTTCTGGAAGATATCATGGAGAAGCTAAGAAATTTTATGAAAGCGGACAGTTAAAGTCTCAAACTACTTATAAGCATGGTGTAATCCAATATGCAAAACAATATCATGAGAATGGAAATTTAGAAATGGAATTCCCGTATAAAAATGGCAAGAAGAACGGCTTGCGTAAAAAATATTGGGAAAATGGACAGTTACAATCACAAATGACTTACGTAAATGGCGAACCAAAAGCAGACCTGATTGAATACGATAAGAGCGGTGAAAAAGTAACTACTTATCCGGATCTCGTCATAAAGCAAATTGATAATATTGACAAAACAGGCCAATATATTCTTCAAGCATATTTTAGCTCAAATCCACAAAAAGGAACCTATTATTTAGGGGAATTGAAAAATGGAGTCTTGGAAACTTACACCCCTAGAATGGCTAAAAATGGAAAGATAGGAGAAGAAATTTATCGTCCTGCTCCCGGGACTTTCTTCATGAAAAAAGTCAATATAATTGGCAAGTTCATGACGGGTTATGGTAATATTAGAATTGTTGAAAAGGAAGTAAACCTAGCCTTTACTAATTAATTATATAACATGCTTCTTGCTGACTTTAATTGATAATTTTCCGGCTCGAATGACAAACCTTTCTTGACTATTTGGCGCGCTTTAGCCGTGTATCCTCTACGGAAATATTCTAAGCAAAGCATGGAATAAGCATTTCCCAATAGATTAGCTTGATAGGTATTGATTTCACTTTTACTAATAGATTCTTCAAATTTACTTCTAAATTTTTCTGCTTGCTTCAAGTTTTTATCTTGTAAGGTTAAAAATATTGACTGCAATAATAGGTTTTGCTGTAGTTCTACAAGTATTTTATTTTCCAACAGTTTTGGATACTTGCCAATCAGATTTTGTAAATCTTCTAATGCTGTAATCTCATTTTCATTCTCATAAATTTTAGCAAAGGATTGAAGCAACAATGGAGCAGTACTAGTATGATTTGGTTGTAAGCTATAAGCCAATTGAGCATTTTTATAAGAGTTCTTATAATAACCTCTGTTAAAATTTACTACTGCTAAATTGTAATTATAGTTAAACTTAACCCGATCCACCAGTGTAGAATCTTCTAACCTGTTTATTGTATAGTGGTATGCACTATCTGCTAATTTTAAATTTCCTTTATTAATCAGTGTTTCCTGAATCATTCTGCCAATTTCCCCTTCTACCTGAGTGATATTGATTTCCTTTCCAAGAAATTTTTCCAGCTTTGGAAGCAGTTTAATTTCATCCCAATTACTATAATCTGCTTGGCTTAAAATACTAACCAAGCTTAATTTTAATAACTCTTCGGTCTTTTCATTTGGGTAGATAAAGTGAGCTTTCGCAAAATTTGTATAAGCCGATTTAAAATTTGACGAGCTAAAGTCTTGAATTCCTCTATTATAATATTGCAAAGAAGCCAACTCTAATTTATTTAAACTTTTTCCACCAAAATAATAGCGTTCGAAAACGGTGTTGATATCATTTCCTCTTATTTCGCTCTCCTTTATAATTTTTTGTGCCAGTAATGTGCTGATAAAATTTTGCTTAAAGCCATTAGAAAATTCTGCAAATCCTTTCACGGGATCAGTGGTTTCAATTAAAATTTGTTCACCGTTTGGGTCAGCAATTAAATAGACATGCGTGGGGGTCTCTTTGATGGAATAAGTAATGCCTAACTCATCAAACATAAGAGCATATAGGATAACTGCGCTAACACAATTGTATGTTCCGTCTTGAAAAACCTGATTAAAATAACTTAGTTCTTCATATTTAATCAGGAAATTTTCATGGATTTGTTCATATACTTTTTTCAAATCCTTTGAAAACCTTCTATGTACTTTTCGATTTTTTAGTTCTTCAACTTCTCTTTCAAATTTATAGACTGATTGCTTTATAGAAGCCGAATCATCTACATTAATTGTAAAATAAAAAGGAAATAGATTTGATTGATTTGAATCCAAATTATTGAAGAACTTTTCTTCCATGGAAGAATTAAAACTTAGTTCACTTAATTCGTAATTGACTTGGGACTGCGCAAAAGAAAAAAGCGTGAAAAAAATGAGGGTTATGCTGATGAATAATTTTAACATTGGTAATGGGGAAAAAATGTAAGAAGACTAACTTTCAGACTAATGTATTGATAATTCTTGAGTCAGTAAAACCTTCAGTGAATTAAATCATACTATTAAATGAATTTTGAGTACTCTTTACAAATTACTTCCTTTTTATTGTATCAAATAAATCCTCAACAATATACTCTAAAGCCCCCTATTTTTAAGTGCGTTTCGCGTTTGCTTCTAATATATTAATATGCCTATTTGCTGTAGCTCAAATAATTATAATCTCTTCCTTGTTTATAAGGCGCTTGATTAAAATAAAACATTTTTAAAGGGGATGAAGTGAAAATTCAACACAAAGCGGAGCTTGATAGATTTCTTCAGAAAATAGTATTCCTATTGCAGATTTAAATTTTGATGTCCTATTTTTAAATTTTTAGGACAACGCTTTATTAAGAATTTTTTCTAATATAATATTCATTTACTTCTTTGCAGAAAAATGGGATTCTATGAAATTCATTAATCATTAAACTTTTAAACCAATTTATGAAAAAAGTTATCATTACAATATGCCTTAGTATCATTTCATTTACATCTATTGCCCAACTTCAGAAAGGTGCCATTTTAGCCGGGGGAGGAATCACCTATATGGGGAGAAATGCTTCAGATAATATTTCCGTACAACCTGGTCCTTATCAAAATGATTTGAAAAGTACTTTTTTATCGATTCGCCCCAGCATTGGTTTTTTGATTTCTGAATCAACACTTTTTGGAATAGCGCTAAACTATGAGTATCAGTCTACAGTAAATGAGCTTGTATTGAATGGGAGCTCTCTTGATCCCAGAATTCAAAAGAGTAATATAATTTTAATCAATCCTAATTTAACAAAATTCATCCGTCTCAGTGATAAATTCTATTTTACGACATCCTTAAATTTACTTGCAGGGCTGGGTAAAGGCAGTGTAGGAGAAAATAATGAGGAAACTAATATTCTAGATCTCAGGATAAATTTTACTCCAGGCTTAACTTATTTTCTTTCTGATAAATGGGCAATTCATGGAAGCATTGGTGAGCTTTTTTATAACTACAAGCGAGAAAAATTAATAGCAGATACGAATTTAGCAGAAGGTGTAAGACGCATTGATCATAGATATGGATTAAGCGCTCAGGTTAATACTTTTCAAGTTGGCTTTCGCTATTATCTTAATAATAATTCTGAGGAATAAGCGTGTCTTAATAGTCCACATGCAAAACAAGTTCAAATACAATGTAATTCTGATTAGCCCATTTGTATAAAAAATAGAGTCCCTTAATATGTATAAATTATGAGTTCAGCAGGTCTTCCTACTTGGAGAATTTACGACCATATTAAATTTCCACTATTGTCACCCAATTTCTCCCCAAACTTCCTAAGTTTGCATTAAATGCCCTCAACATCAGTTCTAACCATAGGAATATTAGCGCATGTAGATGCAGGGAAAACCTCATTGACCGAATGTTTGCTGCATCAGGCGGGTGCCACCAAAGCGCAGGGCAGTGTGGATAAAGGTTCAGCCATAACAGATGGCTTGGCGCTGGAGAAAAGCAGAGGGATTTCCATCAAAGCGGCTTCCGTTAATTTTAGCTGGAAGCAAACCCAATTCCAGTTGGTGGATACTCCAGGACATATTGATTTTGCAGCAGAAGTAGATCGGGCGATTTCCATTTTGGATGCAGTGATTTTAGTGGTTTCGGCTAAAGAAGGCGTTCAGGCACATACTTTAAATTTATGGGAAAACTTGAAAGAGCGTAATCTGCCTGTCATCATTTTCTTTAATAAAATCGATAGAGATGGCGTATTCCCAGAGCAGGGTTTTGCTGATTTTCAGAAAGATTTAGGTGCTAAACTATTCGCTTTAAATCTTCCCGATTTATCCGATTCCCAGCAAATTCAAGTAGTACCTTTTGAAGCTTGTAGCGATCTTACAGATGATGCAATCCTTGAGCATTCCTTAGAAAATTTAGCCGAATGTGATGAAGCTTTTCTGGAAAAATACCTGGAAGCAAATACAGACGAGATGTCTACCATTTTGGCGCAAGCTATCCCACATATTCAAAACGGCAATCTTTATCCTGTGCTATTTGGTAGTGCTAAGTTAGGGCTTGGTATTGATGCTTTATTAGACCAACTGGAAAAGTTGATTCCTCCTCATAAACATTATTTTTCTTCACCAGCTGCCAAGGTTTTTAAAGTCGAATTTCATGAAAAATTGGGAAGGCTCGCCTATATCAAATCTTATGGCGGATTGCTGAAAACAAAAGACAGCATTTCGGTTCAAGAGATGGGCAAAGAAATTAAGATCAACCAGATCTTTAAAGCCGAAGCAGAGGGATTGGAGCAAGTGGCTGAGCTGCATGAAGGAGAAATCGGCTTGATCACCACTTCTGATATTATCCTGGCTGGAGATATTTTGGGCAATGAAAAACTGGCTGATTCCTATTCGAAAATCAGTAATGCCGTGTTGGCGGTGGAGGTAAAAGCGGTAGAAGATAAAGATTACCAAAAGTTAGGAGAAGCATTAGAGTTTCTCAATTTGGAAGATCCCATTTTAGATTTCAAATGGTTTAAGGAAGAAAGAGAATTTCACCTTAAAATTCTGGGGCCAATTCAAACCGAAGTCTTGAAAGACGGCTTAAGCCAAAGGTGGGGAATTGAGGCAGAATTTCTGCCGCCTAAAGTGATTTATAAAGAAACCCCTGCTCAATCAGCAGAAGGCTATGTCCGCTACTGGATGCCGAAACCTTGCTGGGCGATTATGACTTTTTTGATTGAGCCGGGGGAACCTAACTCTGGTATTGAATTCATAAACAAAGTCCGCGCCAGCGATATCAGCCAAAAATTCATCAATGAAGTAAAGCGCGCCATTCCGTGGACGTTGAAACAAGGTTTGCATGGTTATGAAGTAACCGATATCAAAATTACTTTGATTAAAGGTGAAGAGCATAATGTGCACTCGAACCCTGGTGACTTTTTATTAGCCACACCAATGGGGATTATGAGAGGCTTAGAAAATGCAGGAACTGATCTCCTTGAGCCAATGTATGCCTTTGAAATCAAAGCTCATCAGGAATTTTTTGGTGCGGTCTCCAGTGATTTAAGTCAGATGCGAGCCTCTTTGGAAAGCCCTCTTTTTGATGGGGATTTTTTCATCATAAAAGGGCGAGTTGCCGTAGCCGAAGCCATGGATTATGGCATCCAATTCAATGCCACCACTTCAGGCAAAGGCAGACTAAAACTCCGACTTGATGGCTATGAAAAAACCGCACTTACGGAAGATAAAGTCCGTCCCTATAAAGGAGTTTCTCCGCTTGATGAATCGCAATGGATTTTACACATGCGGGGGGCTTTTAAAGCGGATGAACGGATGATGGGGTGAGATTTCCTTTATATTTTACCATAAGCACAAAAGCTGAGTTCCAGCGGAACGATCTTACGGTAACAGCATAAGGTAAAGAAGACCCAAGTTCCGTAGGAACGACCTTATGTGAGCTGTACGATCAAGTTACAGATTGAGCTGCTATCTAATGATAAGGCCGCTCCTACGGAGCTATACTACAGCACCTTATCGTCTGTTACCATAATTCAGCCCCGATGGGGCTAAATTCAAGCACTTTGTTACATAAAAAGCAACCAAATAATCATTTTTGCTAATTTGACTACCTGCAAAACGGTAGGAGAGATTTCCTTCATGTTTTACGATTAGCCCAAAACCCTAAGTTCCATCGGAACGACCCTATGGTAAAAGGATAAAGTAAGTAAAACTAAGTTCCGTAGGAACGACCTTATCTGAGTTAGATAAGCAAGGAGATGACTGTAGTCCATGATAAGATCGCTCCTACGGAGCTAGACTATAGCCCATAGTTTTCGGTTACCATAAGTCCGCCCCAATGGGGCTAAAATTACATTTGCATATTATTAATTCCCCGCATGCTTTTTAGCTAATTTGAGGGCTTTTAAGGCGGATGATAAGATAAAATGTATACTTGCTCATTCGATTAGCTCATAAACCTAAGTTCCGTAGGAACGATCCTATGGTAACAGCATAATTAAAACAAACAAAAGTTCCGTAGGAACGACCTTATAAGAGAAGAATTAGTCAAAAGTTTTAAAAATTAAAATGTAATGATTAGTTTTTGAGTCCAAACAATTTCAATCATGGCCAATACCTATTCAAAAATCAACATTCAATGTATATTCGCAGTAAAGGGACGAAAATATTTTTTGACCAAAGAAATACGAACAGAATTGTTCAGATACATGCATGGCATATTAAAAAATGATAATGCTTTT
>QNXU01000354.1 GCA_003973485.1 Bacteroidota bacterium
ATTTGTTACTTCTTTCTAGATATAATGATTACAAGAGTCTTTAATCGATAAACTGAGGTTTTTTAACAATAAATATCAAAATACCTCAGACCAATAATTTTTACGTTCACTTTTTAGTTGTAAGATTAGAGTTTTAACTGTAGCGACATGAATAAAGTTTACATTTGTGAGCAAAATAATACATGAATAGACATGAAGTTTTGGAATAAAGATCGAAAAAATGAATACGAAGATGGTTTTGATTTTCTAGACGATAAATCTAAACCCATTATTTTCCAATTTGGGAACTATGTGGATATTCATGATTATATGCCAACTGAACTAATTATAAAACATGCAACAAATGAATTCGAAAGAGATATTACAGTATTTGATATAATTGCAAAAGTAATTGGACTAGAACACTACGAACGATCGGTTTATAAGAGTAAAAAAGGAAAATATTATATAAGGACTAAATATGGTTTTCAACCAATGGTCTCGTATAATAAAAGTCTTAAATTAAGAGAGAAAAATAGTATTATAAGAGAATTAAACTCAGATATACTCAACATCGAAAATGAAAATAAAGAACTGAAACAAACTATTCTAGAGTTAAAAGAAAAACTAGAGGAACAAGACCAACAAAAGAGCAGTTTGAATGATATTGAAAAGCTCAATACTAAATTAGAAAATATAAGAAATCAAATGGAAAAATTTCGTTTGATGTATATTGATAAAAAGGAGGAAGCAAAAAGCTTTAAATCTAACAACCAAAAACTTAAACGAATATTAAAAACTATCAAAAAGCAATTTGAAAATTTACCAGATGAAATCTGAGAATTACTCTAACATCAAAAACTATTATCTGTACTTTTGAAAAATATTTTTATGAAAAACATACTTCCATTCATTTCTATTGTCTTTTTATTAATCTCTTGCGATACTTCTAAAGAAAAAAAGAAGCAGACAATAAAAGAACCCGAAAAAAAAGACTTGCAGGTTCCGGTTTTTAGTGCTGGAAATGCCTACCAATTCGTTCAAGCACAAGTGGATTTTGGTCCAAGAGTGCCAAATACACAAGCTCATGCCAAAACAGAAGAATACATCATCAACCAATTGGAAGGTTTTGGGGCAAAAGTGCAAACCCAAAAATTTGAAGCCGATACCTATGATGGTGAAGTTTGGAATTTAACTAATATAATTGCGTCAATTCAACCAGAAAAGAAGAAACGGATTTTATTGGCGGCACATTGGGATACTCGAAAAATAGCCGATAAAGATTCCGAAAGAAAAGATGAACCTATTGATGGGGCAAACGATGGAGGAAGTGGAGTTGGTGTACTCTTGGAAGTGATTAATGCTATTCAAAAGGCGGAAAATAAACCTAATGTGGGCATTGATGTTATATTTTTTGATGGGGAAGATAATGGAGAGCCTTACGGATTAGCTACAAATGATCCATCCAAAACTTGGTGGTGCTTAGGATCGCAGCATTGGAGCAAAAATAAACATATCCCAGGCTATTCTGCATATTATGGGATTTTATTAGATATGGTGGGAGGAAATAATGCACAGTTTCATAAGGAAGGTTATTCTATGAAATATGCCCCAAGCATAGTAGAGAAAGTCTGGAACACAGCGGATCAAATTGGCTTTGGACAATATTTTATCAATAACCAGGTGGCTCCCATCACAGATGACCACTATTTTGTAAATGAAATTGGTAAAATTCCTATGATAGATATTATAGCCCACGACCCAAGTTCTCGAGATTTCTTTCCAGATTTTCACCATACGCATAAAGACAATATGGACATCATTTCGCAGGAAACTTTAAAGGCAGTAGGACAAACTTTATTACAAGTGATTTATGAAGAACAATAAAAATCTACGGATAAGTTTTTAGGCATGTTGATTTCGAAAAATTTTTAAGAGCAGCTTCAGGATACCAATTTCTTAAAAGAATAACATACTCAATATTCCGCTTAGCATAATCACCTTACAGAAATTACTTAGAAAATGATAATGCTTTATAGTGTCTGCCAGGCTTAATTTATGGATGAAATAAATCACAAAAAGCGTTAAGCCTGAGAAATAGAAATATAAGATGTCGTTCTCCAAAAACTGCGTCATATAAAAAATCAAAAAGTAAAACACCGCAATGAGAATATACAACAGCAGTTTTGTCTTTCGAATTCCCCAAATAATGGGTAAGGTTTTACACCCAAAATTGGCATCTCCTTTCCAGTCTTCCATATCTTTTACGATTTCTCGAATTAAGCTTATGGCAAAGGCAAATAGTGCATAAGTGTGAACTAACACAGGCTTTTGTCCGAAGTATAAAGAAATGATAGAAATAGATAGGCCTGTTAAAGCCGCTACTATTATATTTCCAATCAATGGCAACCTTTTTAATTGATTAGAATAAAGCCATAGCATAAAAGCCGCACCAAAATGAATAACTCCTATTTTCCAATCTAAAAAGGCTCCTATAATGATAGCTGCAAAATTGAGAAAAGTGTGCCAAAATAGGACAACCCTGCGCTTAATTACTTTCCCAACTATTACTTTTTCGGGTTTATTGATGTAATCAATCTTTACATCATAATAATCATTTATGATGTATCCAGCTGCAGCTAAAAATACAGTGCTCAAACTTAATAGAAATAGCTCAAGATTTAAAATATGGATACCTTCCAGTAAAAATAATGCCGTAAGATATTGCGTAAGCACAATAATGAGCAGATTTTGAATACGAATCAGCTTTACAAATCCTGGAAATGAAAAGTTCTTGGGCAACTGCTGTGTCATTTTAGCACTTAGGATAAATTGATTAGTTAAATTTCACTAATCAATTGCTTTTGTCCTAATAGGGGGGCTTTTATTTTTCGGAAATTATTGTGTGTTGAAAAATTTTAGGTGAAAACACCTTCAATCTTATTAAGTATTACGTATTTCAATTTTTCGCTTTAGCGAAAAAACTTTTGTTTTCTTTTGACTCTTTTGTGGTTAAAAGTAACCTGTGCTTTTTTAATTAACTGAGGTTCATTCCCACCACAAAAGAAAGAGAACACAAAAGAAAATAACCTTGGTTATTTTTCAGGTGGAGTCACTTTTTATTAATATACAAGCCGCAATAATCAAAAATTTACGAGTGTCAGAATTAATTCTTTTAGTTGACTAAGTTATCACTGATTATCCAAAATATGCTGGCTAATCAATCTGTAAATTTCCTGCACATTTTCATCACTTTGCAACATCTCCATGTGCTTATCCAAAGTTTCTAAATCCCCTCTTTTGGCGGGGCCAGTTTGAACTGATTTTGGAGAATGTTTTAAAGCTTTTTCTATCGTTTCCAGAACCAATGGGTGAAGAAGGGAGAAATCTAATTGAGCATTTTCCATGATTTTTTCAGATATGCTCATCATGTGATTAGTGAAATTACAAGCAAATACAGCAGCCAAATGCATTTGCTTTCTTTGAGCAGTAGATACTATTTTAACATTCTTACTTAAAGATTTAGCCAGACTATTTAGAATCTTCAAGGCTTCTTTGTTTTCGCTTTCTAAAAGGAAAGGTACTCTATCAAAATCTAGCTTTTTGCTTTTTGAAAACGTTTGCAATGGATAGAAAACTCCAGTAGCTGCAGCGGAAGAATATTCTAAAACATCTAATCCTTTACTGCCAGAGGTATGCACCATCAAGCTTTGCTCAGGTAGTTTGATTTCATGAGCAATGCCTTGAATAGCGTCATCTGGTACTGCTAAAATAAAGATTTGGGATAGGCTGTCTGAAAAGTCTAAGCTATCTTTTATCTTGGCGTTATATAAATTACCCACCAACTTTTTAGCAGATTTTCCATCTGGCGTATAAACTTCATTAACAAAATGGCCAACGTTTTCAAGAGCAGGTGCTAAATGCCAGGCTACGTTTCCTGCTCCTATAAAACTAATATGGTAAGCTGCATTTTTCACTCTAAGCCTTTACGCTTCATTTTATAAAATTCTGAATATCTTCTAAAGATGGCCATTCCAAATCCTATAGTGAGCACAAAAGTACCAATCCATAGCAAATTAATGAAAGGCATTTCAATTGCTTTTAAAATGATATAGTCCTTTTGAGTGGTTCTGACCGACAGTGTAAAAGTATTGGATTCAGGTTTGATATTTTCAATATTCAATTTCACACCAATCTCTCTATTTTCATCAGGAATTCTTCCCGCCATATTATCTCGAATCAAATAATAAGGATTTAAAATATAATCTTCGCCATCTCCATATACTTTGATGGTCGCTCTAACAGCCAAGTCATTCCCTTTTAGTTTTTCTCCTTCGATTTCATCTACTCTTTTAACCTCTTCCAAGACCGTTACAAAATCATTCAAGAAGAATTTTTCTCCAAAAGTGACTTCCATTTCCTTTGGTTCCGACCATTCAATTTCTTGAGTAGGGTCAGGAACTGAAG
This sequence comes from Bacteroidota bacterium, assembly GCA_003973485.1. Classification (GTDB taxonomy): domain Bacteria; phylum Bacteroidota; class Bacteroidia; order Cytophagales; family Cyclobacteriaceae; genus Marivirga. Next base: position 4,447 of record QNXU01000354.1, read on the forward strand.
AAACATGAGTATATAAATCTTTGGTGAATTTCCTTCTAATATCAGGAGAAGAAATTAACCCGCCCATATCGGCATTTATTTGTGCCCTCGGGAAAAGAGAAAATTTTTCACCATCTGCATGAAGGTAATCCACTTTGTAATAGTGGTTAGCTCCATATACTTTTAAAGTATCGCCTTTTTTCAAGCTTTCACCCTCTCTTTTAATTTTCCTTTTAACGATTTTATCATTTTCACTTGGAGTATCTGCCAAATAAGAGGCCTTTACATACCCACCATCATAAGATTCATAAAATCGGCCTTTATAGGTCAGAGTATATTCTCCCATCGTCTGTGGGTCATTAATGAAAAGCGGAATGTTTTCCTGATTAAAATTATCTTCTACTTCTTCTGAATTGGTCAATAATAAACCTGTTTCATTCAATGATATAGTGCTGGAATAACCAGTTGAAAACAGTATTCCTAAAAGCATGAGGCCAATACCCATGTGGGCAATAGCACCACCTGAAAGTTTATAATTGCTTTTTGCAATCTTAAAGAAGATTTTAGCATTAGCTGTAATGGTATAAACAGAAGCAATAACTAATAAGATATATGGAATATTAGTCATTCCTGCTAACACAATAATTAAGGCTGAAATAGCCAATGTAATCAGGATTGGCATCAAAAGAGAATCTTTCACTTCCGATTTTTTCATTTTCTGCCACCAGAAGAACTGACCTGTTCCAGATAAAATCGCCAAGCCCATGGCAAACCACATCTGCCATTTGGTGTAGAATCCTACTTGATCGGCTGGAGGCGCTAAATTTGAAATCCCTCCAAATGATTGTATGATGGAATTATAAACCGGAATGGAAGTAGGCAATAATATTTGAAAGCCCATCAAACAAAGCAAAGTAGCTCCCATAAAAATCCAGAATTCCCTTGAATAGGTAGAAACTTCTTTCTCAGTAGATGGAATATGTTTCCATCGAACTACTGCTAAAACAATCGAGATAATTAAAAAGCTTAATAAGTATAAAAGCAATTGACCTGAAAGTCCTAAATCAGTAAAAGAGTGAACAGATGATTCTCCCAAAACCCCACTTCTTACCATAAAGGTGGCATATAATACCATAAGGAAAACGGAAAGCACCAAAATAATAGACGCTTTCAGCGCAGTTTCACTCTTTTTATAAGTTATCATGGTGTGAATACTTGCTACTAGAACCAGCCAAGGCACTAAAGAAGCATTTTCAACTGGATCCCAGTTCCAGAAACCTTCGAAGTTTAAGGTTTCGTAAGCCCAATAACCTCCCATCAAAATTCCAACACCTAAAATAGCTGCTGAAAACAAGGCCCAAGGTAAAGCCGGGCGAACCCAGCCTTTAAAATCTTTTTTCCATAATCCGCCTATTGCATAAGCAAAAGGAATTAAAGTGGTGGCATATCCTAAGAATAATACTGGCGGGTGAATCACCATCCAATAGTTTTGTAATAATGGATTTAAACCTGTTCCATCTTCAGGAACGTAATCAGGATTGATATTGAAGATAGGCGCATCCATTGCGTCTCTCAATAAGATGAAAGGAGAACTACCGATTTTCAAATCACCTATCACCACTCCCAAGATCATAGAAGCCAAGAAAGCCTGTACCACTGAAAAGCTCACCATCACAGATGGAGCCCATTTTTTATTGGTCAGTAATATGACAAAGCCTAAAAGTACATTCCAGAATGACCAGAGCAAGAAACTACCTTCCTGCCCTTCCCAGAATGAAGAAATGATATATTCTACAGGAAGCACTTTAGAGGAGTGGCTCCATGCATAAAAATATTCATAGTAATGATTAGAAATGATGGTAAAGAGCGTAATGACAATGCCGAAAACCGCTAAGCCATGAACGATATAAGTAATTTGCCCATTTTTCATCCAGCCTTTTTGCATTTCAGGCAAGGGGCTTTTTTCTGCTTTGTAAAAATTGAATATGGAAATAAGGGCGGCTACAAAGCTTATAATAACAAAAAGGTGACCAATGTCACCTATTGTAGTATGTATCATATTTTATGAATCAAATTAAATAACTGTTTCTTCTTGATATTTTGACGGGCACTTCATTAAAATTTTATCCGCCACGAAAGTTCCTTTTTGGAAAGAACCAATTACCACTACTTGCTCCGAGCGCTTGAAATCTGCAGGCATAGGTTCATTGTAAAATACTTCTTGTTCTATTCCATTTTCATCTACCATCATAAATGTAAATGAAAGTTTATCATCAGATGGGTTCAAGCCAATAATTTCACCAGTTGCACTTTTCTTCAGCTCTCCAACTACATGGATTTTTGTATTATTCCCATCCATCGCCATATCATGGGCGTCTTCAAAGGTTACATAAGAACTAGCATCACCAGCTGTGGAAACTATCATCATAATAGCCGCTGCTATTACAATTATGCCAAAAATATACGATTTCTTCATAACTAAAATTTATTCTCCGATTGGAACAAAGGTACTACCCAAAAAATTCTTTATTCCTTCTCTTTTAAGGATTTTTCTAATTTTTTTACTTTTCGCTCAGTCATAATTGCATATAAGACGAATCCTGCAAAAAGTGTGACGATAATAGCCACTAAAACATAAATTTTTCCGTCTGATCTCATGGCGTCTGCCATTTCAATTCTATCATTAGCATAATCTTCCTCTACTATTTCAGTTTTTTGAGCAGAAAGCCCTAAACTCATCAACAGTAAAGAGAAAACCAAAATATATTTAATCCTCTTCATCAATCTTTGATTTTATAAATGATAATCTAATTCTTAATTCCGTTAACCAAACGCCTAATAAAGTCCAACCAATTACGGCTGGGTAAAACACCATTCTTAATCTTCCATCCAATTCATAAGCATTAAAGCCTGGGTTTCCTCCATTGCCTGGATGTAAAGAATCGGTAAGTCTTGGTAAAATGAATAATAATGGAATTAAGGTGGCGTAGGCAAAGATATTATAAACCGCACCGATTTTCGCTTTTTGCTGTGGGTCGGTTATTGAATTTCTTAAAAGGATATAGGCAAAGTAAATCAACATTCCTATAGCTGAGGCATTCTGCTTAGGGTCACCACTCCATGGAGCTCCCCAGGTGTAGTTTGCCCAAATCATTCCTGTAGCTAAACCGAGTATCCCAAAAAGAATGGAAGTGTTTACGAGCTCTATTGCATAGGTGTCGTATTTTAAATTACCAGTCCGTAAATATCTTATAGAAAATACTGCAGAGGCAGTCAACATAATCACCATTCCAAACCACATCGGCACGTGAAAGTGCATGGCTCGAATGGTTTCATTTAATATCGCCAATCTTGGGGCGTCTATTAATAATCCAGCTATGAGTGTGTAAAACACCAGCGCAACCCCTATAATTTTCCACCAAGTTTTTCTCATTTATAATAATAATAAATTTCACAAACACTTACTTATTTGGTACTCATTTTCAAACAGAGATAAGTTTATCTCTTGTATTTGCCTAATAGGCCCTATTTAATTTCTCCAGATAAAAGGAAATAATATATATGCCGTAGTGATAACAATTGCATCTACGGATATTAAAGTAAACAGTTTGTCATTCATTAAGCTAATGTTAATTCCGTCTATTGCATTTTTAGAAAGCCTGACCGACATCAGTAAAATGGGTAATAAAATCGGAAAACTTAACACGGCCATAAGTGCTGTACTATTGTTGGCTTTGGAAACAATTCCAGATACCAAAGTTAAAACTCCTGAAAACCCAATTGATGCAAATAATATCGTTAATAAGAAATAAATATAATTTGAAACAGGGTTTCCTAAAATTAAGGCATAAACAGAAAAACCTATTAAGGCAATCAAAACCGATAGCAATATGTTGAAAATAAGCTTACCGCTAAGAATTACTTGTGGTTTACACAGGGTGTAGTAATACAACATTCTACCTTCACCTTCCTGCAAGAAACTTTTGGCTACCCCATTGATATTGGCAAAAACAATGATAATCCAAAACAATGCATTCCAAGTAGTAATTTCCATCTGCCCTGTTTTCAAATTAAAACTGAGATAACAAATGAAAATTGTGCTGACTAAATACAGCAATATTCCATTGAATGCCGTCTTATTCCGCCATTCTAATTTTACTTCTTTTTGGAAAATGGATACCACTTGTTTTATCACGCTGCAAATTTAATATATAAAGCCTAATAAGACATGGTAAAAACCGAATGATGTACTTAATTTGCACAAAAAGTTGAAGATGAATATTACACCCACTGATTTTGATGATTTATATATAATTAAGCCTACTGTTTTTGAAGATTCAAGGGGCTATTTTTTTGAGAGTTTCCACCAAAAGAAATTTGAGGATGCTACAGGAATTCAGTGTGAATTCGTTCAAGATAATCAATCTCAGTCTGTTCATGGTGTAATTCGGGGACTGCACATGCAAGTTCCACCAATGGCACAAGCAAAATTAGTAAGAGTTTTGAAAGGAGAGGTGTTGGACATTGCAGTAGATTTAAGAAAAGACAAACCTACTTATGGAAAAACATTCTCAATTTACCTTTCTTCCGGTAATAAGGAGCAATTATACATTCCTAGGGGGTTTGCGCATGGAATTGCCGTTTTAAGTGAAGAAGCAGAATTCTTTTATAAATGTGATAATTATTACAGCCCAGAAAATGAAAGAGGCATCATGTACAATGACGCCTCCTTAAATATTGACTGGAAAATTCCTGCAGAGAAAAGAATCATTTCTGAAAAGGATCAGAAAAACTTAACTTTTTCTAGCTTCAACTCTCCTTTTTAATCCATCTTTTGCTTCCCTTGTTTTCTTTTCAATTTTATCTAGGTATTGTAAGAATAAACTTAGGGCGATAATAATAGCAGCTAAGGCTAATCCTGTTAAGCCACCGTAAAAGCCTAATTTTAATAAGCCTGGGCTAGCCGGCTGTGAGTAGACTGTAAATCCATCAATTAATTCAAATTGCGGTGTTAAAAATAATTGACGCTGGATATCAAGTTTTTTTGCATACGCTTTTCTTGATTCGTTGAAGACTGATATTGGGTTTGTTGTTTGTTCGTCAGCTAAAATGACATTATTAGATCCATCTCTGTCTCTTTCCCCTACCATTTTAAAATTCTTGAATAGAATTTCTTTTAAACTATCCAATTCTGATATTTCACTCTCTAAATTTTTAGCCTCGCTCTCTAAATTTTGTTTCTGAATTTCGAGTCTTTTAGACACAAAGGGATTGTTTCTAAAATAATCTATAAGTGGTTCTTCTAATTCATCTATAATAGATCGGTCTAATACTTCAACATAAATTCTGTAAGTAGATTTATTATCCATACTTAACCTTTCAACAAAACGGTTGATAAGGGCTTCATCCTCAATTTCTGTTTTTAGTTGTTCTTTAAAAACCTCTAATTCAATAATTTCTTCTTCAGATACAAAAGGTTCATAACTGAAACCTGAAATTTTATTAGCTGTTGTGGTATCAATTTTTAATGCCTTTGCTAATTGTGTCCGATCTTCATCTTGAGTAAGTAATTGAAGTTTATCAATTGTGCTTTCCATAAGTCTACCATTTAAATAAGTAGATCTTAATAGAATAGAGCTTTTGTATATATCAGGAGTTACAAAATGAACAATTATACCTCCAATTCCACCAAGTACTCCTAAAATTATTATTAACTTAATATTCCTTACTATAGCATTTTTTATAGCTACTATAAACAAAATAACATTAAAGAAAATGCTTTTGAAAAAATTTCCAATCGCTGAGAAAAGCTCTCTTAAATCGATTTCATCTGAGCTGTTGCTTGGTTTTGGGTTTTTATCTACCTCTGACATATTCTTAAAAATTTTTACAAATAAACAGAAGTTTTATCAACTATTGAAATAAAAACTGTAATGAATCCTTTATTCTGTCAGACAATCTTTATTTTTGGATTCTGACAAATAGTAAAAGCATTGAAAACTATCTTAATTACAGGTGGAGCTGGCTTTATAGGTTCCCATGTTGTTCGTTTATTTGTAAATCAATATCCAGACTATAAAATTGTTAATCTGGATGCCCTAACTTATGCAGGTAATCTCGAAAACCTCAAGGATGTTGAGGACAAACCTAATTATATTTTTGAAAAGGGAGACATCACAGATGAGGGTTTTATTTTCAACCTCTTTGAAAGATATGATTTTGATGGAGTCATTCATCTGGCTGCAGAATCTCATGTGGACAGATCGATTAGTAATCCACTTGAATTCTTGAAAACCAATATTTTTGGCACAGTCACCTTGCTCAATGCAGCAAAAGATAAATGGAAAGATAATTTTGAAGGGAAACGCTTCTATCATGTCTCCACTGATGAGGTCTATGGTTCGGTTGATGATGGCGGTTTTTTTACTGAAGAAACATCTTATGATCCGCAATCACCTTATTCAGCATCCAAAGCAGGCTCAGATCATTTCGTTAGGGCTTATGCCAATACCTATGGATTGCCAATCGTGATTAGTAATTGTTCTAATAATTATGGTCCGAACCAATTCCCAGAAAAACTAATACCGCTTTTCATCAATAACATCAGAAATAATAAGCCTTTACCTGTTTATGGAAAAGGGGAAAATATAAGAGATTGGCTTTATGTAATTGATCATGCTATAGCCATTGATTTGGTTTATCATAAAGGAAAAAACAAAGAAACTTATAATATTGGTGGTTTTAACGAATGGAAAAACCTTGATTTAATTAAGGTAATGTGTAAAGTGATGGATGAAAAGCTTGGAAGGGAAGAAGGAACTTCCGAAAAACTAATTACCTATGTTAAAGATCGAGCAGGTCATGATTTAAGATATGCCATTGATGCCAATAAAATCATGAACGAACTGGGCTGGAAACCAAGTCTTCAGTTTGAAGAAGGGATTTCCAAAACCATAGATTGGTACTTAGAAAATGAAGAATGGTTGAAGAATGTTACTTCAGGCGACTATCAAAAGTATTATGACGAAATGTATAAAGAAAGAAATTAGAATTGAGGTCAATTCAATTAGAGGCTAAGAAGTAAAGAACTAGTCTGGAATCTATAATCTTTAAATCAAAAAATCTATCGATATGAAAGGAATAATATTAGCAGGAGGCTCTGGAACAAGATTACATCCCTTAACCATAGCATTAAGCAAACAACTCATGCCGGTTTATGATAAACCCATGATTTATTATCCGCTTTCAACTTTGATGCTGGCTGGGATTAAAGATATTTTGATTATCTCAACTCCCGAACATACGGGGCTTTTCCAACAATTATTGGGAGATGGCTCTCAACTAGGCTGTAATTTCGAGTATGCCGTTCAGGAAAAACCCGAAGGCTTAGCTCAAGCTTTTATAATAGGAGAAGATTTTGTTGGAGATGATGATGTAGCCTTGATATTGGGAGATAATATTTTCTATGGTTCTGGTATGTCCACTTTATTGCAATCTAATAATAAACCAGATGGCGGGATTGTTTATGCCTATCATGTGCATGACCCAGAGCGCTACGGGGTGGTGGAATTTAATGATGAAGGAAAAGCCATTTCCATTGAAGAGAAACCTGAAAACCCAAAATCATCTTTTGCAGTACCAGGAATCTATTTTTACGACAATCGAGTGATCGATATTGCCAAAAATATTAATCCAAGTCCTCGAGGTGAACTGGAAATAACGGATGTAAATAAAAAATATCTGGAAGAAGGAAAGCTAAAAGTTAGCGTGTTGAACAGGGGGACCGCTTGGTTGGACACGGGAACATTTTCATCCTTAATGCAGGCCTCTGAGTTTGTGAGGGTAATTGAAGAAAGACAAGGTTTAAAAATCGGTTGTATAGAAGAAGTGGCTTTTCGCATGGGGTTTATTAATAAAGCACAATTACAGAAACTCGCTGAACCTTTAGTGAAAAGTGGTTATGGGGAATATTTGATGAGGTTAAGTTTTCTTGTTTAAGAATTTTATTTAAATTAAATTATTAAAATTTAATTCGATGGCTTGGATTATAACCCTTTTGGCGGTTCTATTATATCTAGTTTATAAATTTAATAATGATTATAGGGAAAACCTAAAAGAAAAAGTTACCAGTAAGGGAGGAATGCATAAAAAATATAAGGAGTTGGTTGATTATTTAATTTCAACTGATTTAAGCATAACCAAAATTACGAAAGATTCTATTGTGTTATCTTCAAAAAACATGAGGTTTGATATATACTTGGTTAGTAATAACACAGAGATTTATTTTAAAGGGTATCTCGTTTTAATAGGAGAAGTTAAAAAGAAATGGGTTTATCACCATAACCATACTCAAAAGGATATAATTAAAGATATAAATAATTTTTTCGATTTAGAATTATCTAAATATAGAGGCTCAAAAGATTTTGATAATTTTTAAATTTCAAATTAAACTAAAATTGAATTGAGAGGGATAGAACTAAATAAATGTGCAATTGCTTTCGCAAAGGTATTTAAAATGATATCTGAGTTAGAAAACAAAATGTATAATAATTTTGATTTTGAAGAATATAAACGAGAATTGTTGGTTTTAGCTTATATATGTAGGGTTAAAATATTAGATAGAATTGAAAAAAATGAATGGATGGCACCCGAAGTTCCAATAACAATTGCAACCGGATTATTTAGAACTCGAAAAGAGACAATTTATTCAGCACTAGATAAAAGTGTTGGTAGAATAATAGAGATTTCAGATATAGATGATAATTTAACAAAAACTATTAAAGATATTTTAGAAAGAGGAGATAGTTTTTATGAATTTGAAAATTCACTGCCAGATTCTGTACTTAGAAAATTTAAATAAAATAACTTTTTAAGAGGGTGACCGTAAATAAAAGCTTTCCAAAAAACTTATGGCACAGCAAAATCAACCCTCTAAAACTACCTTAGCAAAAGCATTTAAAACTATTATTTGGCCTCGAAGAAAATACATTCTGGTCGGCTTAATTCTCATTATTATAAGTAGGGCAGCTTCATTGGTATTGCCTGGCTCCAGTAAAATTTTGGTTGATGATATTGTGCCAAATGGTGATTTGGAAATGTTGAAATGGTTAATTTTTGCTGTTGTTGGGGCAATTATTATACAGGCAGTTACTTCTTTTGCATTAACGCAAATCTTGAGTGTAGAGGCTCAGAACCTCATAGCCCAACTTCGCTCTAAAGTTCAATCTCACATCTTAAAACTCCCAATTCGTTATTTTGATAATGCCAAAACAGGTGAACTGGTTTCCAGAATTATGACCGATGTGGAGGGAGTTCGAAATTTAGTAGGAACGGGTTTGGCTCAAATGGTAGGTGGAATATTGACATCTGTGGTATGTTTGATAATTCTGATTACCATCAGCCCTATGATGACACTTTATGTGTTGGTTCCGGTAGCTATTTTTGGTTTTATTTCTTTAAAGGCTTTTGGTAGGATTCGACCCATTTTCAGAGAAAGAGGAAAAATCAATGCAGAAGTTACCGGTAGATTGACTGAAACTTTAGGCGGTATTAGAGTAATAAAGGGCTTTAATGCTGAACTTCAAGAAATCAGAGTTTTTGCTGAAGGCGTAGACAGATTGTTTAAAAACATCAAGTCAAGTTTAACCGCCACCAGTTTAATTACTAGCTCTGCCACTTTGCTTCTAGGTTTGGCCTCGGCAGGGATTATGGGGATTGGTGGTTGGATGATTATGAACGATCAACTCACATTTGGGGATTTCCTTGCTTTTACGCTTTATTTAGGTTTTATGATTGCACCAATTGTTCAAATGAGCAATATCGGAAGCCAATTGACAGAGGCATTTGCTGGCTTGGATCGAACGGAGGAAATTATGAATACGCCTGTTGAAACTGATAATCCAAAACGTAAAATTGAATTGAAAGAGGTGAAAGGCCAAATCGAATTTCAAAATGTTTCATTTGCTTATGAAGAAGATAAAGATGTGGTAAAAAACATAAGTTTTGAGGCAAAGCCAGGTTCAGTTACAGCTTTTGTTGGAACTTCTGGTTCTGGTAAAAGTACCATTTCAGGTTTGGTATCTTCTTTTCTAAATCCGGATGATGGTAAAATAATAGTAGATGGCTATGATTTACAGGAAATAACGCTTCAAAGTTACCGAAGCAATTTAGGTGTAGTGCTGCAAGAAGATTTTTTATTTGAGGGAACAATTAGAGAAAACATTTTATTCCCACGACCAGATGCCACAGAGTCAGAACTATTGAATGCCGTAAATTCTGCTTATGTTAATCAATTCACTGATAAATTTGAAGATGGTCTTGATACGCAAATAGGTGAAAGAGGAGTTAAACTTTCTGGTGGTCAGCAACAAAGAATTGCAATTGCTAGAGCAATTTTAGCAGACCCTAAAATATTAATTTTAGATGAAGCCACTTCTAATTTGGATACTGAAAGCGAACACTACATTCAGTCAAGTTTAAAAGAATTAATGAAAGGAAAAACTACTTTTGTAATTGCTCATAGATTAAGCACTATAAGACAGGCGGATCAAATTTTAGTAATAGAAGATGGTGAAATCTGCGAGAGAGGCAAACATGACGAGTTGATTGATAAAAAAGGAAGGTATTTTGATCTTTACACCTACCAAGCAAGAATCTGATTTAAGCAATTGTATTTCTATTTTACTTATGTATTAAAAACATATTCTTAAACCTAAATTCATTGCACAATTATAGTTTCAGAGTAAGTTATGCTGAATTGAAATGTTTTTACAGCAGATTTTATTTAAAATTTCTTGTAGTGTTTTGATATAAAACGGAGCAAAAATGAAGTAATTAGAGAATCTGAAATAAACATTACGCTTTGAAAAATATCGGTTTTAGCTGTTTTGTGAGCGTTAAACTATATTTGTTTCATGATATTTAATGTATTCAGAATATTGAAAAACTCTCGACTTAATGATAACCTTATTAAGGGCGCGATTTTTATACTTCTTTTTATTGGAATGCTAATTAAATCTTTCCTTAGTAGTTAAGCACGGGAGAGCTTATTAGCTCAAAATAGCTCTTAAAACAAATTTTTGAGCTTTGGCATATTTTTTGGTTACTTTTATGTAATCAAAAATTTAAAGCCATGAAAAATCTATTCAATTTTCTCCTAGTAATAAGTATTGTTTTTCTCGGAAGTTGCACATTCAACGGACAAGACGGTGCTCCTGGACCAAGAGGGCCTCAGGGACCACAAGGCCCAGCAGGGCAAGATGGCATGGATGGGCAAGAAGCCTTTGTATTTGAATATGCAGATTTAACATTTTCAGCTGCCAATGGATATAGCCAGTTATTAGAATTTCCTGGTGACTTTCAGATGTTGGAATCTGATAAGGTATTGGTATATTTTCTTTATGATTATATAGAGGCAGATGATCTTGACGTTTGGAGAGCTCTTCCACAGACAGAATTCACTGATTTTGGAACCTTAGTTTACAATTATGATTTTACAATATTTGATGTAAACTTGTTCTTAGATGCAAATTTTGACCTCAACTTACTTGGTGCAAGCTATACTGATAACTGGATTGCTAGGGTAGTAGTTGTGCCAGGCCAGTTTACTAATGGAAGAACAGAAGCTCCAGTAGATTATAGCGATTATAATGCAGTTATGGAATATTACAATCTGTCTGATCAGAATATTATTAAGTTAAAATAATTGAATCTTCCTGAAAATATGTTGGGCAAGTAAATTAAACTACTTGCCCTTTGTCTTTTAAAACATCGAATTTAACCCTCCAATATTTTAATTAATCTAAAACCGTTTTTTATAATGGCTTTAATTTTTGTTTAACCTTACATCCTTTACATAAGTATTTAGCCTGTTAAATATAGCCATACTTAATATTTAGATAAATTATTCATAATTTTCTTTATAATATTTAATAAAAAGTTACAAATAAATTATCTTTCGGCTAGAATGGGGAATAATTAATTTATGGATAGTATTTTAAATTTTTTTGATAACACTGAACATGTGCTTTACAGTATATTCGGAGCCGTTATCGTAATTTTCCTCATTTTTGATTTAGGCTTTTTTAATAAAGACGCTAAAAAAGTCTCTTTAAAATCAGCCACTTATCAGTCCATTTTTTGGATAGTAATTTCAGTTGCTTTTGGATACCTGATTTACCGCTTTTATGGTGGGACTGTAATAATGTTAGAATTCTTTTCAGCTTATGTGGCTGAATATGCTCTATCAGTAGATAATATTTTTGTGATATTATTAATCCTAAGATATTTTAAAGTTGAGGAAACCTATTATCATAAGATATTATTTTGGGGAGTTTTAGGCGCTATTGTTTTCAGGGCAATTTTCATTTTCCTGGGGGC
>QNXU01000356.1 GCA_003973485.1 Bacteroidota bacterium
TTGCCTCAGCTATACCTGTTTGAAAAAATCTGTCAGGGAATTCCTTTTGAAATGCGCCCATTTTTAACGACCCAATTAAATCAGCACACAGTCCAACTACTTGGTCGTTTTTCTTACCAGCTTCTAAAAGCCCATCTCCAAAGCCTGAGCGTGTATCTTTTTTTTCTGTAAATGTAAATTTAGTTTCTGCCATCTTGCTCTAATTAATATATTTTAATATTTAGGGTCTGCCCTGATTGTATGCTAAATTCTTTAATTTGTGTGTATTTACTTCCCATCGCGCGATCTGATCGAAATACATATTTATATTTTCCAGGTTGTATTCCAAAGCTTGCCTTACTTCCTCTCAAATCAAGCTTTTTAATCCATTTTTGCCTTCCATTTTCATCAATGGAATATAAACTTCCAATGCCTTTACTGCTGTAAATTAAATTAATTCTTCCTGGTGCTGGAATTTCTATATTTTGTGTTTCTCCCTGTTGAATCTTAATATTATTAATTTCAATTTTGGGTAATGTTAAAATTTCCAAATCATAACTACCCATCAAGTATTTTTCATCTGAATTAATTGCTTGACTATTAATGATTTCACTGCCAGAGGATTTCTTTACAAGAATTTGAACATCCCGATCATATTCAAATGTGTTTTTCTGACGTATATTTAAACTTCCTTGCGGTGTTTTAATATCAATTACATTATGTGTTCCTCCTTTAAGATATACGTTCCTTTTTATTACTTGAGGTAAAGTATTTACTATAATATCATAGCTTAAAACGGGATCAACTTCTACAGTATCTGGTTTACCATTTTGGTCTCTGAAATGTATGAAATCGAATTCCGATATGCCTGTGAAAGAATTGATAAAAGAAACATTTACATCCTTTTCTACAGGTCTACCTTTTTCATCTAATAACTCTACACTAGCGGTAGTTTTACTCAAAGATTGGTCTAATATCCCGTTTAAAACTGCTTGGAATGCACTTATATCTTTCGCATTAAAATATTCGCCCATGCATTCAAACTCTGCGGCAAATTTCTCTTCCATTCCTAAACCAATTACAAATGGTCTTAAGAAAATATCTTTTTTCTGTAATTCTAAGGAGACGGAACATGGATCTCCATCACAGGATTCTATACCGTCTGTTATGATGATGATAATATTTCTGTAATTATCATCCTTTGGGAAATCTTTAGCGGATTGCTCTAATGAATATGCAATAGGTGTGGTTCCTCTTGGATAGATGTATTTCAGTCTATCTATTATTTTATCATTATTATTTGGCGCAAAAGGGATTTCTAATTTCGTGTCTTGACAATTTCTTTCCTTAGCGGGTGTTAAATGTCCGTAAGGCCTTAAGGCTAGCTCAATTTTATTATTAACCCTTAAAGAGTCTACTAAATCAGTTAGAACTCTTTTAGCAGCATCAATTCTTAATTCATTACCCCATTTAGCAAGCATACTCCCCGAGGCATCAAATAAAAAGAGTATCCGTGTTTTTTCGGGAATACTTTGCTCTACTTCTTGTGACTTTACATTAAATATCACAAAAAATAAGAATAGGGTCGATATGATAATTTTGTATTTCATCCAATAATATAAAGCGTCAGGAGAAAATTCCTGACGCCAATTATTATGATTTAGTAATCACCAAGTGTTTCTTCTAGTTGAGATAATGCGTCTGCTAATTGCTCATCATTTGGAGCAACTCCATGCCATTTATGAGTGCCCACCATAAAGTCAACGCCATAACCCATTTCTGTTTTCATTAAATTTAAAACAGGTTTTCCTTTTCCTGTTAAGCTTTTAGCATGCTCTAATGATTTAACAATTTCTTCCATATTGTTACCATTACTTTCTATCACTTCCCAGCCAAAAGCTAACCATTTAGATTTAAGATCTTTTAAATCCATAACTTCTGATATTGGCCCATCGATTTGCTGACCATTATAGTCAACTGTAGCAATAATATTGTCTACTTTGTGATGAGCTCCATACATAGCGGCTTCCCAGATTTGTCCTTCCTGAAGCTCACCATCTCCCATTAAAACGTAAACTAAATTATCCTCATGATTTAGTTTTTTAGTTTGCGCTGCACCTAATGCAACAGATAGCCCTTGGCCTAATGAGCCAGAGGCAACTCTAATGCCAGGAAGATTTTCTTCTGGGGTAGGGTGTCCTTGTAATCTACTATCGATTTTCCTAAAAGTATTTAATTCAGAAGTTTCAAAATAGCCACTTCTTGCTAAAACGCTGTACCAAACAGGTGAAATATGCCCATTTGAAAGGAAAAATAAGTCCTCATTTTTAGCATCCATATTGAAATCTACATTATGCTTTAAAATGTGGAAATATAATGCTACAAAAAAATCTGTGCATCCTAAAGAGCCTCCAGGATGTCCGGAATTAACCGCATGAACCATCCTAACAATATCTCTTCTTACTTGGGAAGCTATTTTTTCAAGCTCTTGAATGTTTGCCTGACTTGCCATTGATTATGAATTTAAAATTTGTGCTGTATGTTCTTTTGTTTTTACTTTTTGGATAATGTCTTCAATCTTACCTTCTTCATCTATAATAAAGGTAGTTCTCTTGGTGCCCATATAGGTTTTTCCGTACATTTTTTTCTCACCCCAAGTGCCATATAAATTATGAACAGTATGATCTTCATCTGAAATTAATGGAAATGGTAAATTCTGTTTTTCAATAAACTTTTGATGAGATTTTTCTGAATCCTGACTGACCCCCAAAACGACATATCCTTGTTTTTGAAGCTCTTCGTAATTGTCTCTTAAATTACAAGCCTGAGCCGTGCATCCTGGAGTATTATCTTTCGGATAAAAATAAAGCACTACTTTTTTACCAGTAAAATCACTTAATTTTATTTCCTTTCCGTCTTGATCTTTTGCTTTAAAATCCGGTGCATTATCGCCTATATTCAATTCCATAGTATTTATAGTTTAGTGATATATTCTGTTTCGTTTCCTGCATTATCAGTGACTTTTAAAACAAATTCTCCTGTCTTATTCATTTCCTCATTTAACCAATCGATCCAAATCAAATTGTCTTTTGGTTCATATTTCATTAAAATCCATTCACCATTAAGCTTGGCTTCATAAGATTTTATACCTGATAATTCATCTTCAATAATATAACTATAATTTCCATTATTTTCTTTTACTAATGGTGCAATACTGTCAGTTAGGATTGTATAATCTGATAATTCTCTTGTGCTGAAGTTGATTTTCTCATCTTGCCATTCTCCTCCTTCATAAGTGAAATTGCCTGCGTCATCTGTTCTGTAAACATGACTTTTTTCTGGATTATAATGATTAGGTATTGCGGTTAATTCAACTTCTACTGAACTTTTTAAAGGAGTTGTAATTGGCCCCATTGAAAAAATTTCAAGGGAATCATTAGTTTTTATTTCGTAATCTGTTTCTAAATAGAGCGTATCAAATAATGAATAAGGGCTGAATTTTAAATTCATTTTATCAGTTGAAATAACTTTATAATCATTAGGATAAACTTCATGAATTGACCTTAAATTCAGTCCTTTATTGCAGTTTAGCACTGATTGAGGAATTCCATTTTTTAATTCCCATAAATAAACTGCAGTATTATTTAAATAATATTCAGGCTTTATGGATTCAATTTTATCTCCAAAATTAAGGTTTAATTCTTCGCTTTCACCTTCGCAATTTGATATCGTGAATATTTTTAGAATATTTTCTTCGATAGTGTAATCTATTCCGTCAAGTTGAAAATCTAATGAATTGTTTAAGAATTTCTCTGATTGTTTTCCATTAATCACCAATTCTAATGTACTCATATTCCCATAAGGATCGTACATTTTAATGTTAACATCATAAAGTTTATTTTTTTCTATGTGAAGTACTCCATTAGTTGATTGGGTTTCATAAAATTTTAATTGATTACCATCATCTATATATAATTTATGATATCTGGGTCCATCTGTCATTTTTACATCATAAGGATAATGAACTAAAATATGTCTTTGTAAACTAAAACTCATCACATCAATATTCTGCTTGAAAAGTGTTTCTCCATTGACTTCCACCTCAATAATGCTTATGCCATTTTTATTTGCAGAGCCATTCAATTTGTCATGTCCCCAAAGCTCTAAGCCTATTTCACCTATTGCATTTAGAGTATCTATGGCTTTATAATTAAATCCAGTTCTGTTAATGCTAATTTCAGTTCTCTTAAATTCTCCTGATATTCTTGAATTTATGTTCATAGGGCGAATAGCAAATCCTTGCAAAATAGGGGGGATGTTATCTTTTATTTCATCAAAGCCATAATGAAGAGGGTTTAGAACTCGTTGCTGTGAATCTCTAATTTCAAAATGGAGGTGGGGGCCTAAAGATCCTCCTGTATTACCAGAAATACCGATCACTTCTTGAGTTTTAAAAGCAAATTGATAAGGTTTAGGGAATAGTTCTATTTCAAAAGTTTGTTGCTTGTATTGCTCCTGTCTAACGTATTCTTGGATTTCAGGTGCAAATTCATCTAAATGAGCATAAACTGAAGTGTTGCCATCGGGATGTAACATATATAAGGCATTGCCATAACCAGAGGTTGATACTTTTATTCTGGTAATATATCCTCTTTTAGTGGCATGCACAGGTTCGCCAATTTTACCTCCAGTTTTAATGTCAATTCCAGCATGGAAGTGTGAAGAACGTAACTCACCCATTGTGCCAGATAAGAAATTAGTTTTGTTAGGTCGAATTGGAAAAGTATAGGGGTCAGAATTTTGCGCTAATACCGCAAATGGTAAGCTGTATAAAAATAGTAGAAGTATTAGATTAATTCTATTTGATTTCAAAATCCAGTAATTTTCGGTTTTCAATAAATCCTTCAAGCTTATCACCTATGGAAATTGGCCCAACTCCTTTTGGAGTACCTGTAAATATAATATCACCAGTTTTTAAGGTGAAAAATTTTGATAAATATGAAACGATGTAGTCAATGGAAAACAACATTAATGCCGAGTTTCCTTCTTGCCTGATTTGGTTATTTACTTTTAAAGAGAAATTAATATTTTGTAGGTTTTCAAACTCATTTTTATCTATCCATTCTGAAATAGGGGCGGATCCATTAAAGCCTTTAGCAATATCCCAAGGTAATCCTTTTTCCTTAGCCTTTGACTGTAAATCCCTAGCTGTAAAATCAATTCCTAAACCGATTTTATCATAATACTTATGAGCATGCTCTTCTTTTATGAATTTTCCCTCTTTACAAATTCTGAAAATCAATTCAATTTCATGATGAATTTCATTGCTAAAAGGTGGGTAATAGAATGCATCATTGTTTTTTAGAAGAGCAGTGTCTGGTTTAGTGAAAATCACAGGTTCATCAGGCCGCTCATTTTTAAGCTCCTCAATATGGTCTCCATAATTTCTACCTATTGCCAGTATCTTCATTTGAGAAATTTTATGCAAAAATATGCTTTCTTTTAACTATAAAAATGAAAGCTACGTTAAATATTAAAAGAAATATTTTAGATTGTATTTAAGGGATTTTAAACTGTAATTTTACAACTTACCCTCATTAAAAAAAGTGATTATGAAAAAAATATTCAGCATACTAATTCTTGTTTCCATTTTGATGGCTTGCAAAAAGGTTCCGCTAACCGACCGGAAACAATTTAATGTAATTCCGAATAGTCAATTAAACTCTTCAAGTTTTGCTTCTTATGATGAAGTTTTAAAAGAGAGCAAACTTTCAGCAAATGCTGAGCAAGTTAAAATGGTAAAAGATGTAGGTAACCGAATTAAAATGGCTGTCGAACAATATTTGAAGGAAAAAAATTTAGAAGATGCTACGGAAGGTTTTAAATGGGAATTTAACCTTATTGCTGAAAATGTTGTAAATGCATGGTGTATGCCAGGCGGGAAAGTGGCTTTCTATGAGGGGATACTACCGGTCTGTAAGGATGAAGCTGGAATTGCTGTAGTTATGGGGCATGAAGTAGCGCATGCTATCGCGAAGCATGGTGGAGAACGCATGAGCCAGGCTTTGATGCAGCAATTAGGAGGAGTAGCATTAAGTGTTGCCTTACAGCAACAGCCCGAGCAAACTCAAGCTTTGGCAATGGCTGCATACACTGGTGGAAGTACTGTGTTAGGTGTATTACCTTTTAGTCGCTTACATGAATCTGAAGCTGATGAATTAGGGATTAAGTTTATGGCCTTAGCTGGTTACGATCCTGCCGAAGCTCCCAAATTTTGGCAAAGAATGAAAGCTCAGTCAGGTAGTGCCCCACCAGAATTTCTTAGTACTCACCCTAGTAATGAAACTCGGATTGAAGACTTAAATAAGTTACTTCCTGAGGCTAAGAAATATTATGCTAAAAGTAATAAAGTGAATAATAACCCTATTCCAAATTTAGGAAGCATTTCGAGTTCAAATGTTCAGGAAAAAAATAGTGGTGATAAAAAGGAAATTAAGATGAAAATAGGTAATTAATTCTTTTAATTTACGTGAAACCAAAACTGATAAATTAATTTTTATCAGTTTTGGTTTCACATCTGTTTTACATATAAAGAAAACTTTCTCTTAATTAGCTTATTGAGGTCTCGGTAATCTAATAGTCTCTGTTCTTATTGTGTTGCTGATATTACCAGCTCTGTCTAGAATGTAGGCCTCTAAATACAATTCATAATCTCTAAAAATAGATCTAAATCCACTTCCAACCATATCATAAGTTAAGGAACCATTCAGAGGACGAGCATAATTTTCAGTATTTAAAATGGGAAATCTTCCATGAAATGGTTGATAGAACCCTTCCTCACGACCCCATTCAAACTCTTCGAATGAGTCACTTCCTGGTCTTTTGTAGAAAAAGTTGACATATATATTGAAATACCGCTCATTAAAATCAATAAGAATAGTATCGTTAACTAGTAGAGTGTTATTTATTTCGGTAGTATCTGAAGTTACAAAATAGTCATAATAATTAAATGGCGGTAAATCGGGTGAACTTCCAAAAAATATTAATTCACCGTTTCCATCTAATTTTAAATCATAAAAATCGTATGGTGGGTTAAATTCATTATTACGAAAACCTAAATCACCGTCACCATCTTCAAAAGAAATAGTCAAACTTATAACTTCCTTACTTAAAGGTTGACCACTTCCTGTTGTATCTGTTCTTTCACTAAATTCAAGTGATTCAAATGCAATTGAAGGCACCATGTCAAATTCTGGTGGAGTTGGACAAGCAGTTATCACTAAAGCTATCGACAGAATTAATAGTGAATTAAATATGAGATAACGAGCCTTATTTATAATATTGTAGTGCATAATTAATTTTACAAATGTCAGAAAGAGAACGCTTATTAAAGCAATTTGATGCCCTAAATGTTGAAAATTTTCAAGATTTTGCTTTAGCCTTGTTCCAGTACCAAAGTAAATACAATTTGATATATAAAAAATATATTGATGCCTTAAATATTAATATAGAAGCAGTAAAGGATTTAAGAAAAATACCTTTTCTTCCAATTGAGTTCTTTAAGCAGCACAAGATTATCACTAATTCTGACCAAGTTAAAAGCTTTGATGCTGTTTTTGAAAGCAGTGGAACTGGTTCAGGAGTCACTAGCCAGCATTTTGTACCGGATTTAAGTCATTATTTAAACCATGCTCAAAATATTTTTGAACAGCAATATGGAGGCTTGAATGATTACGTGATTTTAGCATTATTACCTTCCTATTTAGAAAGGAAGGGGTCGTCCTTGGTTGCTATGGTAGATGATTTTATTGATAAGACCATCTCTTCTGACTCTGGCTTTTATCTAAATGATTTAAATGAATTAGTTGAAAAAGTTAAGTTCCTTAAAGCAAAAAACAATGGCAAGAAAATAATTATATGGGGCGTAAGTTTTGCATTGTTGGATTTGGCTGAAAATTTTAAAGTAGACTTTTCTGATTGCATTGTAATGGAAACAGGAGGGATGAAAGGTAGGCGCAAGGAAATTACAAGAGAAGAACTACATCAAATATTATGTAATGGATTGAATGTTGATACCATCCACTCTGAATATGGGATGACTGAATTATTATCTCAAAGCTATAGTAAGGGGAATGGTATTTTTCAACCTTCCAATAGTATGAAGGTATTGGTTAGAGAAGTAAATGATCCTTTTGATATCAAATTTTATGACAAAAGAAGTGGTGGAATAAACGTGATTGACTTAGCAAATATTGATAGTTGTGCCTTTATTGAAACGCAAGATGTAGGTTTGGTAAATGAAGATGGAAGCTTTAAGGTTTTAGGCCGATTCGATAATTCAGATATCAGAGGATGTAATTTAATGGTGTTTTAAGTATTCAGTATCAAGTAGCTAGTATCTATTAAGTCATCTCAATACTTCAAAACTTCCAACTTTTTATCTAAATCATATTCAATAATTGGTGCAGCCATTCCCCCCCCCCTTTGAGGATTAGGGGGCTTTCCGCTCTGACCTGCGGTACTGACCTAATTTCCCCTTTGGGGATTAAGGGGCTTTATATACTTAATAACTCCCTGGCACTTTGAATTGCAGATTCACTCGGGTTTTCTCCTCCAATCATTTTTGCAATTTCTAATGATCGTTCATGATTATCCAATAATTTTATTTTACTGACCGATGTGTCTGCTGTATTGTCCTTGAAGACAAAATAATGCTGATGGCCTTTAGCTGCAATTTGCGGAAGGTGACTAATGGTAATGACCTGATGGTTTTCAGCCATTTTTTGCATCATATTTACCATTTTTAGAGCAACTTCACCAGAAATTCCTGTATCAATTTCATCAAAAATGATAGTTGGCATAGCTATTTTGTCAGCCATAATATATTTTATGGCAAACATCAGTCGGGAAAATTCACCTCCAGAAGCGATACTTTTTAAATTCTGAGGAGCAATTCCTTTATTGGCACTAAACAATATTTTGATATCATCTAAACCGCTCTTGTCATGTGGTTTTGTTTTATTATCAATTTTAACAACCGCATCTTCCATTCCTAAACCAGATAAAAGTGCTTTCAATTCATTTTCTAGTTGTTCGAAATGATTAATTCTTTGTTTGCTAATTTCTTCTGCTTTCCCATTCATTTTTGAATAGGCTTCTTCAAGCTCTTTTTGAAGTTTTTTCTCACTTCCTTCTACATCTGCAACCGCTAG
This sequence comes from Bacteroidota bacterium, assembly GCA_003973485.1. GTDB lineage: Bacteria > Bacteroidota > Bacteroidia > Cytophagales > Cyclobacteriaceae > Marivirga. The sequence continues at coordinate 9,192 of QNXU01000356.1, forward strand.
GAGTTTTTCCTCTAACTCAGCTTTTATTTTAAGTAATTCTTCAATTGAATCAACATGATGTTTTTGTTGTAAGGAATATATTAAGCTTAATCTTTCTTGAGTTTGTTGAAGTTCATCTGGCTGATGTTCAAATTCATTAGCGGCTATTTCCAGTTCTTTAGCTATATCTTGAATTTCAATAAAACTGCTATTTAACCTTTCCGATAATTCTTGAAAATCTTTCCCATAAGACTGAATGACTTTAAGGCTTTCGGTGGCTTGATGTAAATTTTGAATGGCTGCAAACTCTTGCCCATCTACTAATTGGTAGGCCTCAGATAGTTTCAGTTTTATCAATTCACCATTTTCCAAAACTTCTAATTTCTCTTCTAACTCTTCTTGTTCGCCAATTTTTAGCTGAGCTTTATCCAACTCATCAAAAAGGAATTGATTAAAATCCTTTTCTTGTTGCATCTGAGAAGCATTTTCTTTGAATGAAGCTAAGGTTTTTTTTGCTTTAGTATAACTAGTGAAAAGCGTTTGGTAATTTTTTAGGTTATCAATAGTGCCGGCATAGGCATCAATTATTCTCAATTGAAAATCTTGATCTCCTAATAATAATGTTTCATGTTGTGAATGAACATCCATCAAATAGCCACCCAAATGCTTAAGGACATCTAAAGTCACAGGAGTGTCATTGATAAAAGCTCTTGATTTTCCACTAGCACTAATTTCCCTTCTAATTACACATTCTGCATCATAATCTAAATCTTCTGATTCAAAAAATGAATTCAAATTATATTCTTTAATATCAAATATACCTTCAACAACACATTTAGCATCCGTTGAATAAAGTACTTTTGTGTCAGCTCTTTTTCCTAATAATAATCCGACAGCACCTAGCATAATAGATTTACCAGCACCTGTTTCACCTGTAATTGTATTAAGGTTGGGAGAGGGATTGATATTAAGTTCTTGAATTAAGGCGTAATTTTTAATCAAAAGCTTTTGAAGCATATTGGCACTATGTTTTTATCGCAGTGCTAATTTACTTAAAAATTATGGATAGTAAATTCTTTCGCTTTCAGCAATTAGGAAATTTTTATTGGAAATTTTAAATGGGTTATATAAAACAGAAAAAAGTCTAGATTATTTTATCATAACCTCATAATTCTGCGAGTTGGCGGGAGCTATATCTCGCATGATTTCATAAGCCTTTCTTCTTATGGTCATATCTCCTTCTGTGAAGATTTGAACTATTTCCTCAGATTTAGTTTGGAGGATAATTGTGATAAAAGGAGAATTAGGGTTGAGCTTATTAGCTTTTTGAATATTTTCTAAAGCTTCCAATATGGATTTCCGTGCTTGTTCAGGATCTTCTTCCATCATGTCTAGGCCTTTTCTATAATAAAGATAAAGGCTTTTACGTACAGATTCTAACTGAGAATTCAGAGCAGATTGTACCAATGCATATTTACTTTGCAGGTTACCGAATTGTTCCCATCCAGGCTGAAATCCTTGTTGCTGAGCCGATCTTGCAATGTTTAATGCTTCATCATAATACTTTTGACCGCCTAATTCTGAGAAGCTATCAAAATCCATTCCTAATAAGAAATTTGCATAAAAAGCTAAAATGCTGACTAAATTATCATTGAAGCTATTTTTATTATAGATTAAGGGTTGTGATTCTGTATAATCAAAACTTAACTTTCTATCTGCAATATTAAACATAACAGATTCATAATTACTGTTATAGACAGGTCTAACAGACTGCACTTGCATATCTGCCTGATATCTACCTGTTCTAGGAATATCAGTTATATTTATTATCATCACCCCTTTAATTCTTTCAAATGGTTGGAGTTCCTCATCAATCCATTTAGTTTCATTCATGAACTGTCTAAAGGCATTCTCCATATCGGTAAAAACCCTGGTTTCAGATGTGTTAGCGGTTGAGGCATCAACTTTTAGTTGAAAAAATAAATCTTGTGCTATACTGGAGGTCAGCGAAAAAATTGAAATATAAAATGTGAAGAGGAATTTAATCATTATTTGATATTCAATTTATAAATTTGGTTTACTATAATATCAGCTACTTTTGATTTAGATAATAATTCAGATTCTTCTACCAATCCTTTTTGACCATAAATCTTCACTTTATTTGTGTTATGTCCAAAAGCAGCATTTTCATCTCTTAGGCTATTAAGAACGATCAAGTCAAAGTTTTTATTTTTCAATTTTTTTAAAGCATTAGCTTCTTCATTTTCTGTTTCCAAAGCAAATCCAATATTCAATTGATTTGGTTGTTTCTTTTCACCTAGTGTTTTGGCAATATCAATGGTTTTTTCCATTTCAATTGACATATCCTCTGCCTTCTTTTTAATTTTCTCTTTAGCTACTTTCTTGGGTCTATAATCAGCTACTGCAGCTGCAAAAACTATTATGTCTGCTTCAAAATATATTTTTTCGGTTTCTTTAAACATTTCTTCAGCAGTATTAACGGAGATAAAGCTTTCAATACCTGATGGTTTTTCTAAAGAAGACGGACCGGAAATAAGGTTTACTTCAGCTCCTTCCCGAATGAAAGTTTGAGCTATTGCATATCCCATTTTACCTGAAGAATGATTACCAATAAATCGGACAGGGTCAATAGCTTCTTGAGTTGGGCCAGCTGTGATGATTATTTTTTTACCTTTGAATTTTTTTTTTATAGAAAGAATGTTTTCCAATTCTTTTACTAAAAATTCTGGTTCTTGCATTCTACCCTGACCATCTAATCCACTAGCTAATTCACCAGAAGCAGCATGAATTATCGTATTGCCATAAGACTCAAGTTTTTGAATGTTTGTTTTTGTAGTAGGATGCTGATACATGTCCAAATCCATTGCTGGAGCAAAGGCTACAGGACACTTTGCGGAAAGATAAGTTGCTAATAAAAGATTATCGCAAATGCCATTGGCGCATTTTGCAAGTGTGTTGGCTGATGCGGGGGCAATTAATATTAAATCGGCCCATAAGCCTAATTGAACATGGTTATTCCATTCGCCAGTATCATTTTTCATGAATTTTGATAATACTGGTTTTTGGCTTAATGTGCTTAAAGTTAAAGGAGTGATGAATTCTTTCGCATCATCCGTCATAATAATTTGTACTTCAGCACCTGCTTTAAGCAACAAACGGGTAAGTATAGCAGATTTGTAGGCTGCAATACTACCCGTTATACCTAAAATTATTTTTTTACCTTGGAGCATTCCCAGGCTTATTTATCCTCTTCTTCTCTTTTTCGGTAATATACTTTACCTTCCAAGAATTCTTCCATTGCCATAATAGTAGGCTTTGGCATTCTTTCATAGAATTTAGAGATTTCTATTTGTTCTCTGTTTTCAAAAATTTCTTCAAGATTATCAACAGTAGAAGCAAATTCAGCTAATTTGTTACTCAACTCCTCTTTCACATTGCTTGAAATTTGTCGAGCTCTTTTTGAAGCCACCACAACGGTTTGGTAAATATTGTCTGTATCTTTTACCAATTCTGAAGTGTCTCTAGTTGTAATTGATGGATTTGCCATATTTATTTATGAATTTAATTTTCTAATTTGTTCTAAACAGTCTTCGTAAATTTTTTCTGCTTTTGCTATATATTTACTTTGTTCGTATGTTTCGATGAAACTTTCATAGAAATCTATAGCTTCTAAATATCTTTCCTTCCTTACAGAGTAAATACTAACTTGAGCTAATTTATACATTGCTTCGATTTCATAGTATCTTATTTCCTCTGTAAACTGTGATCCTGGAAAATCATTTTGGAAATTATCAAACTCAACCAAAGCTGCTTTAAGATATTCCCCAGTCATGTATTTCTTTAAATCGTAATAGAGTAAAGCTTTTTCATAGGCTTTTCGTTCCAATTTAGAACGCAATTGACTCAATGCTGCATCAGCCTTGGGTACATATTCCGAGTTTGGAAACAAATTAATGAATCCTTGAAGAGCTACAATTGCTTCTTTTGAACTTGTTTGATCCAGATTATAACGAGGTGAATCCTTAAAAAGTGAGAAAGCAAACATAAACCTTGCTTCCTCAGCAAATTCGCTTCTATTAAAAGTGTCGTAAAAAGTTTTGAAATAATGAGATGCTAAAAGGTATTGTTCTTGGTAATAATAAGTGTAACCATAATAGAAATTAGCAATTTCTGCTTTTTCAGAACCTTTTATTATTGGTAGAATTTGTTCCAATAATACATTGGCTTTATAGTATTCTCCCTCTTTATAATAAGAAATGGCAGCATCATATTTCTTTTCCCAATCATCACTTTTCTGAAGCTTGCGGAAGTCACTGCAAGCGCCTAAAGTGAGACTTAGAATTAGTATTATTAGTAAATTTTTGTACGAATTTCGCATAAGGTTGCAAATATACATTTGTTTTATGGAACGAGCAATTTTTTAGTGCTAACGTATATCTTACTTGAAGATTGGATATGTTTTTATTTTTTTACAATTAATTTCCTAGTGGCTAATCCTTCGTCATCAATTGTAAGTGTGTAAAAATAAACACCTGGTGTTAAATTCTCTGTACTGATGGTTAATTTATTTTCATCAGGATTAAGTTTGTAGGTGTCAACAATTGAGCCTAATACATTTTGAAGGGTGATTTTTGCATCCTGTTCGTATGGATTGATGCTATATTCCATAATGGCTGATTTTACTGCAGGATTAGGGAAAAAGCTTTTTACTTGAATATCCTGTTTTGAAAAAAATAATTCCTGAATTTGTTCATTGCTTACCTTTAACTCAATCTCTTTTTTAATCCCTGTGTCCACCTCCATATCAATAAATTCAAAATATGCAGTTTCTTTATAGTTAGAAAGCCCTCCATTCAGTATGATGGAGATTTCATCAGAAATACTATTGGCAGGAATATTAATGATAAGTGAACTTGAACTTTCTTGACAATTATCATCATAGCATATTAGTAGAGTAGCTCCACCTTGCATTTTATTGATGTTTGATTTTATTTTGATTGATTTATCTTGGTTAGAAAAATTTTGGATTTGAAATGATTCAGATTTTGAATTTTGGAAAGTTGTAGTGATTTCATTGTTTATATCTTTAATAATAATATCCTGAGCCTTAGAAGTTAAGGATAGTAAGAACATTAAAGATATGGTAATAACTATTTTCACTTGATTTTTTCAATTTGACTAGTAAAAGTAGGATTTTTTTATCTAAAAATCTACTAAATATAAGAAAAAATCATGTTTAAATATAATAACTGAAATGGTTTGGCGTTTGGTCTATTTTCTTTATTAAATAATACTTTAATTATCCTTTATTTCGGGCTTTATAATAGTTGGTTTAGGTTTTTCAGAAACATCCTCTTTTTTTATTGGAGTGAAATATTTCCCCAAAACATCCGTCTTATTTGGTTTTTTTTCTATTTGCCAATTGAAATCTTTTAAGCGTGTTTCTGGTTCAGCTATTTCATGAGGTGGTATAAAGCGTCCTTCAGGATCTTTATAAAAGGTTATATCATTCATTTCACCATCTAGAAATTGTATTTTCATAGAACTACATAAGACTTTATTCATTCCAATCAGTTCTAAAGTTTCATCATCTACTGCAAAATATATGCTTTCACCATTACCTTCTACCAATATTTTATCCATCTGATCATTTTTCATATAGGCGGTCATGTTTCTCCCTTTAATTTGGTTGAAATTTTTCACCGTATCTTGATTGATGCTAAAGGCTCTATTTCGCATATTAAGTTTGTCCATCTTTCCATTTTTAATTTCCATAAAAATAGTGTCTGCTACTATTTGATTTCCCTCACTCCATAAAATTGGATCATGATAAAAGAAAATCATGGAATCTTGCATCATATAGGCCATTGAATCCGAAACTCCCTGCATATCAGATTTATAGATTTTTACATTATTGAAAGCTAAAAGCCTGCTTAATGAATCAATTTCAGAATCAATGGATATTAAAGTGTCAGCGGTAAGATAAAGAGTGTCATTTTCTACCGCCTGTTTCAATACTGGATTTCCCCATATTTTAGTAATCCCCTTTTCTTTTTTTGTAGCAGCTTCTTCTCCCATGATAATGATATCATTTTCTTCAGAAATCACTTTTACATTTCCTTTGGCTTTCGACTCTTGCGTTAGGTCATCAAAATAGAGCTCATCACCAAATATTTCATAAGACTCAGTTGTGATTTTTCCAGAAGTATATTGTGCATTTTTTTTATCTGTATAAAATACACCGCCTTTTTTTGCATCAACAGTTTCTCCGTTTTCTAATATTGTTTTGGTAGGTCCAAAAGTTGTGGCAATTTTTGTAGTTCTATTATAAAAAAGCGTATCGGTTAATAATTGATATTCAGGATTGGTTAAATCTACATCTTTATAAAATTTAATTAAATCTTCTGCATTCACTACAAAACCCTCTCTTGCAATAAGTGTGGTTTCATCATCTACTAGTTTACCTCCGTTGAAAAAATGACCATCCTCTGTAGTCATATAGTAATCTAAATAATTGGTGGTCATCCGCATTTCACCATCATCGTAGACCACATTATTTCTTAATTCTGCTTTGTTTTCATCAATGTAATAGTTCAATCTTTTCGAAGTAATGTCAATTGTATCATTTTTGGTTATCACTACATCTCCAAAAACAATCATAATTCCTTTTTTATCATAATAAAGTGCTGAATCACCCTTTATTTTGACATTTTCTTTTTTAATATCAAACCATACATTTTCTACTAGTCGGGTAAAACTGTCTTTACCTTTATTTACAAATTCTTGATAACCTTCTGATCCATATTCCACACCATTTTTTTGAGCCTTTGCATTAAAGGACAAGATTAGGAAGAAACAAAGGATTAAAATTCGTTGGAAGTTCATACATTTACTTTTGATTGCTTTCATTTAGCAAATTCTGTGCAAATCTAAGTAATTTCATAAAGAAATATGTTAAGCGCGTCATTTTTAGAATTTATTAAGGCAGAAAATCTTTTTGATGAGAACGAATATTTACTTCTCGCCATTAGTGGCGGGCTCGACTCTGTCGTTTTAGCTCATTTATTAAGTCAAAATAATTTCCAGTTTTCATTGGCGCACATGAATTTTCAGTTGAGAGGTGAAGATTCCAATAAAGATGAAAAATTCGTAAAGGAGCTAGCCAAGCAGTTAGGGGTTAAAGTTTATGTTAAAAAGGTTGAAATCGATAATGATTCGGGATCAACTCAAATTCAAGCTAGGGATCTACGATATGCTTGTTTTGATGAACTGATTGAAAAATATTCTTTTGATAAGCTTTCGACTGCTCACCATGCGAATGATTTGCTTGAGACTGCATTACT
>QNXU01000378.1 GCA_003973485.1 Bacteroidota bacterium
ATATAAGATTGATAAGAAAATGGGTTTTAATTCTTTTGCTACTGTTAAAGGAGCTGACTTCTCTAGAAAAGTTATCTTAATTCTACTTTTTGCTTTTGTGCTTATTTGGTCATCTTCCTTCTTGTTTTTTAAAGCTGAAGAATTACTTGATTACCAAGCAATCTTTATTTTGATGGCGTCTGTTCTGGCTATGGTATTGAGCAAGGAAGTAGTATTAAGACAAGAAGAATGGTATCGAGTTATTGGTGATATTGTATTTGTTCTCCCTATCATTGAAATCATAATCATTGATGGCTGATTTTAACCAAATAGCTGGTTTTTATGATTTTTTTAAGGGATTGGTATTTGGTAAACAAATCGATAAATCCTCATCATGTTTTGTAGATCATATCCCAGCAAATGCTAGAATCTTAATAATAGGAGGAGGGACTGGCAAAATTTTAAAAGAATTTAAACCTTCACATTCTATTACATTTATAGAGCTTTCGGAAGCAATGATTCAAAAAGCAAAAAGGGTTAAAACTAAAGCTTCAATTGATTTTGAGAATATTGATGTTTTGAAATGGATGCCTATTAATGAATTTGACTACATCATCACCCCCTTTATTTTAGATTGCTTTACAGAAGATAAATTAAATTTACTTTTCCTCAGACTTAAAAAATCACTTAATAAAGGTGGAGAGTGGATTCATACCGATTTTTATCCGAAAAATAGATTGCATAAAGTCTTTATTAAATTGATGTATGTGTTTTTTAACATAACTGCAAATTTAAAAGTAAATGAATTGGCGAATTTTGATTTGCTATTTGAGAAGCATCAATTTCTTTTGAAAAGAAAAGCCCTTTTTTACCATTCTATGATAGAAAGCAAAATTTATCAAAAGATTGATTGACCAACTCCTTTCGATTTCGGATTTATCATCTTAATTTTGCCCAATTTATTTAGCCCCAAACAAATAAAAAGCTCATGCCAAAAGACAACAATATTAAGTCAGTACTCATCATCGGTTCAGGTCCAATTATTATCGGGCAAGCCTGCGAATTTGATTATTCAGGTTCTCAAGCCTCTCGATCTTTGAGGGAAGAAGGAATTGAAGTTACATTGATCAATTCTAACCCTGCTACCATAATGACAGATGAGGTTACGGCCGATAATATTTATTTGAAGCCCCTGACTAAAAAATCTATTATTGAAATTCTAGAAAAGCATGATATCGATGCGGTTTTGCCAACTATGGGTGGACAAACCGCACTGAACCTTGCAATAGAATGTGATAAAGCAGGAGTGTGGGATAAATACAATGTAAAAATGCTCGGTGTTGATGTAGATGCTATAGATACTACTGAAAATAGAGAGCTTTTTAGATTGAAAATGAAGGAGTTAGGTGTAGGTGTTTGTGAAGGTGAAACAGCTACTTCTTTTTTACAGGGTAAAGAAATTGCTCAAAGAATTGGATTTCCTTTAGTGATTCGCTCTTCTTTTACGCTCGGCGGACTTGGTGGATCGATTGTAAAAGATCCAGCAGAATTTGATAATGCATTAAAAGATGGCTTGCATTCTTCACCTATTCATGAAGTTTTAATTGAACAAAGTATCTTAGGGTGGAAAGAGTATGAGCTGGAAATCCTTAGAGATAATATTGGGAATGTAATTGTAATCTGTTCAGTAGAGAATTTTGATCCAATGGGCGTTCACACTGGAGATTCTATAACAGTTGCACCAGCTCAAACCTTGCCTGACACTGTTTACCAGGAGATGAGGGATTTAGCCATCAAAATGATAAAGGGAATAGGTAATTTTGCAGGTGGGTGTAATGTGCAATTTGCAGTTAATCCTGAAAATGATGATATCATTGGTATAGAGATTAATCCAAGGGTATCTCGTTCATCAGCTTTGGCTTCTAAAGCAACGGGTTATCCAATTGCCAAAATAGCTGCTAAATTAGCTATTGGTTATGATTTACATGAACTTAAAAATCAGATTACCAAAACCACCTCAGCATACTTCGAGCCTTCCTTAGATTATGTAATCGTAAAAATTCCACGTTGGAATTTCGATAAATTTCCTGGTTCCGATAGAAGATTAGGATTCTCCATGAAATCAGTTGGTGAAGCCATGGGAATTGGAAGAAATTTTCAGGAAGCCTTGCAAAAAGCTTGTCAATCTCTCGAGATCAAAAGAAATGGGTTGGGAGCTGATGGAAAAGAACTCAGAAAGCAAGACGAAATATTATATAGCTTAGAAAATCCTAGTTGGAATAGGTTGTTCCATATATATGATGCTTTTAAATTAGGTATTCCTTTCAAAACCATTCAAAAGCTAACTAAAATTGACAAATGGTTCTTAGAGCAAATTGAAGAACTGTTGGTGTTGGAGAAAGAAGTGGAAAAATATTCTATCGATAGTATTCCAAAGGAATTAATGATGGAAATGAAGCAGAAGGGATACGCTGACCGACAAATTGCCCACTTGGTTCGTTGTCTAGAAAGTGAAGTTTACAAAAAACGTCATGAAATGGGCATCAAGCGAGTGTATAAATTAGTGGATACTTGTGCTGCAGAATTTGAAGCGCAAACTCCATATTACTACTCTACCTTCCAAGAGGAAAATGAATCAATAGACAGTGGTAAGAAAAAAGTAATCATTTTAGGTTCAGGTCCAAATCGCATTGGTCAAGGAATTGAATTTGATTATTCTTGTGTGCATGGAGTTTTAGCAGCTAAAGAATGTGGTTATGAAACTATCATGATCAACTGTAATCCGGAAACAGTTTCTACCGATTTCGATACAGCAGATAAATTATATTTCGAGCCTGTTTTCTGGGAACATATTTACGATATCATTTTACATGAAAAACCAGTTGGTGTAATTGTTCAGCTGGGTGGTCAAACAGCCTTGAAATTGGCTGAAAAATTAAATCGATATGGTATTAATATCATAGGAACATCTTATGAAGCTTTAGATTTAGCTGAGGATAGAGGTTCATTCTCTAAATTGTTGGCAGATAATGATATTCCTTATCCGAAATTCACTGTTGTGGAAGATGCTGATAACGCATTAGAGGTTTCCAAAGATATTGGATTTCCGATGTTGGTGAGACCTTCTTACGTATTAGGTGGACAAGGAATGAAAATCGTGATCAATGAAAGAGAATTGGAAGAGCATGTGGTGGATGTTTTGAGAGATATTCCTGGTAATAAAGTCTTATTAGATCATTTCTTAGACGGTGCCATTGAAGCAGAAGCGGATGCGATTTGTGATGGAGAGGATGTTTATATCATTGGTGTAATGCAACACGTGGAGCCAGCGGGAATTCACTCTGGAGACTCTTATGCAGTTTTACCTCCTTATAATTTGGGAGATTTCGTACTGACGCAAATTGAAACTTACACTAAAAAGATTGCTTTAGCACTAGAAACCAAAGGTTTGATCAATATTCAATTTGCCATCAAAAATGATATAGTTTATATCATTGAGGCGAACCCTAGAGCTTCCAGAACAGTTCCATTCATTTGTAAAGCATATAATGAACCTTATGTGAATTATGCCACAAAAGTGATGTTGGGTGAGAAAAAAGTGAAGGATTTTAATTTTAATCCAACTCGAAAAGGTTATGCGATTAAGGAGCCGGTATTCTCTTTCAACAAATTCCCGAATGTAAACAAAGAATTAGGCCCTGAGATGAAATCAACTGGAGAGTCTATTTATTTCATTGACGATTTAATGGATGATTATTTCCTTAAAATCGTATCAGAACGAAACCTTTACTTGAGTAGGTAGTAAATATAGAATGACAAATTCCTACTGCTAATTTTGAAACTTTAGTGGTGGGAATTTGTTATTTTTTGTAGTAAGAAATTAATTTTGGCATAAGCCATAAGGAATAAATATTATGTTTAAATTTTTATTAATCCTCTTTTTGATTGGGTATCTTTTTTTCAAGATTGGAGGGTTTCTTTTTAGATTATTCTTGGGTAGAACCGCAAAAGCAGCTCAGGAAAGACAATATAAGCAAAATAATAAGGGAAGAACCACCAAAGAAGGTCTTAATATTGACCATGTCCCTAACCAAAAAGGAAAAAGAACTGGTGGGAATTTCAAAGGTGGAGAATATGTGGATTATGAGGAGTTGTAAAAAGTAGTTAGGATTAAATAAATTTACCTTCAGTCCAAAAAGATTATCCACAACAATTTCAATAAACCGAGATATTTTACTTTCCAATACTAATTAGAATCAAATTACAGCCCTCATCTACTTTAAATCAAAAATCCATTACCAGTTTCAGTAAATATATTAATTCTGATAATTATAAAAACTTGCTTAGTTGCGCTTTGCAAGCAATTATTATGAATACAAGTTTCAAATTCTTACATTTGAAGCTGATGAATTTATTTAAACAAATAAAAGCCTTTCTACTGTTAAGCGTATTGCTGTTCGCATTGGGGCATAATGCATTCCCGCATGTGCATCATCAGCATGAGCATAGTACTGATAGGGAGAATCAAGCTCATCATCATTCTCATGATCACAACCAACAGCATGAAAGTCATCAACATGGAAATCATCAACATGAGGATAGTTCACAAGATTGGAAAGATTTAAATTTTCTTCAAGTCTTACTTGATGGGCATTCATCGACCAATCACACACATCAATATTCCCCTTTACTTCTAGAACCCTTAAAATCAAAAAAACAGCTTGATCAAAAGTTAATTCAGAATTTTGGACAGTATAAAATTTTAGTTCCTCACAGGGAAGCAGATTTAAAACAGAGCCTAATTGGTTTAATCTGTCCTTATGACTCACTTCATTTATCCATAAATCCCCTCAGAGGCCCTCCTTCTAAAGTTTGATCTAGATGGCTATGAACTAAGCATGGCCTACATCAGTCTTGATGTAAAAATACTTATCAGACTATATTAAAAATTTATAAAATGTATAAAACCATTGTGTTCATACTTTGGTGTTGGACGCTTTCAGGACTGGCTTATGCGCAGACGCCTACAATAGAAAGTGTGCTCACTCAAGTAGAGCAAAACAATAAATCATTAAAAGCTTTTGACGATTATTTGAATAGCCAAAAGCTTGCTTTGAGAAGCGGTAATAATTTAGCGGATACTCAGTTTGGTGCTTTTTACCTACCGATTGCTGGTCATACAGATGCTAATTACACCGAATTTCAACTTAGTCAGACAATTGAATTTCCCACTGTTTATGGCACGAGAGGAAATTTGATTGATGAAAAAGTAGCAAAGCTAGAATTAGCTTATAAGTCAAAACGGCAAGAAGTTTTAGCTCAAGCTAAAGAATTCTGTCAGCATTTGACCTATCTTCAAAAGCAAATAGCAATTGAAGAAACTAGACTTGAACAGGCTGAAAAGGTTTTTGAGCAGGTTAAGGAACTCTTTGCAAAGGAGCAGGTAGGGATTATGGAGATGAATAAGGCAAAAGTTGCCTGGCTTCAGGATCAGTTTAAAATTCAGGAACTGGAGAATGAACTAAATACTGTGGCTTTGCAATTAAAAAGCTTAAATGGTGATGAACCCATTGCATTCGCTTCTGATACTTATGAAAATTCTTTAACGGTATCAGCAAGAGATAGTATTTGGCAGGAAAAACTACGTTTAGATCCAGCGCTTTTGAAGTTGGAGCAAGATCAGCGCATTGCGCAACAGACTCTGAAACTTGCAAAAAATAAAGCGCTTCCGAATATCACAGCAGGGTTTAACAGCCAAGGTATTCCTGGGGAACGATTTTCAGGATTATATGCAGGTATCAGTATTCCATTGTGGAGTAATCGGAATAAGGTAAAGGCAGCTGCTTCAAAAATTCAATATCAAGAGAGCTTTAAAAATGCTGAGACTTTTCAGCGCTACGCTGATTTTGAAAAGCAGTATAATCAGTATCAGCTCATGAAGGAAAAATATGATGCTTATGAAAGCACGCTAAATTCCTTAAATAGTGATGAGCTGTTGTTCAAAGCTTACAAATCAGGTGAACTGTCATTTCTGGATTATTTTATGGAATTGCAGTTCTACAGAAAAGCATATGATGAAATGCTGCGGATGCAGTATGAATTACATATATCGCAAACTCAATTATTAAAACATCAATTGTAAAATTTAAAATCAAAGAATTATGAAAATCAGAAATATAATACTCGCATTTACTTTTTTATTCGCTATTGCTTGTTCAAGCAAAAAATCAGAATCAGACGACCATGGCCATGCGCATGATTCGGAATCTGCAACGCATACTGAAGAGGCTCATGGACATAGCCATGAAGGAACTGAAGGGGATCATGAACATGAAGAACATCATGAACAAGAAGAATTTATCGTTGAAGAGGACTCATCAGAAATGAAAGAATCAGGTACTCATAAGCATGAGGACGGTTCTGAGCATCACAATCATTAATCATTAAAAAACAGAAGAGATATGCGATATATAGTAATTTTCCTTTCGTTGCTGGCATTTTCTTGCCAGTCAACGGAAGATCATGGTCACGCACACGATGAAAGTGGTGGTCATGCAGATGAAGAAGGTAATAGACCATCAGTAGATTATACTGTTTGGACAAAAAATACGGAGCTTTTTGTAGAGTTCCCTGTTTTAGTGGCAGGTCAGACCAGTCGCTTTGCGGCCCATTTTACCGAGATGGATCAACATCAGGCGGTTAAGGAAGGTAATGTGACAGTAAGTTTGATTAAAGCAGGAAAGGGGATACGACATACAGTTGAAGCACCTTCTTCCCCTGGTATCTTTACTCCATCCTTACAACCGAAAGCTGCAGGTATTTATACTTTGATGTTTGAATTAAAAACACCAAGCTATTCTGATAAAATAGTGATAGAAGAAATTCAAGTCTTTGAAAGTATAGTGGAAGCGCAAAATTCTGAAGGACTAACGAGTGAGAATGGAAATGCAATTACTTTTCTTAAGGAGCAAGCCTGGAAAATGGAATTTCAGACCACACCAGTTGAGTTAAAAACGATTTATCAAAGCATTTCAACATCGGGTATTTGGAAGGTAGATCCAAATGCTTATCAAAGTCTGGTAGCGCCAGCCTCTGGAAAAGTAAATTTTCTTGGAAATTCATTGCTGGAAGGAACTAAGGTCAAGAAAGGACAGCTGCTCATGACCGTTAGTAGTGCTGGTTTAACCACTAATAATCTGAATGCTGAAATCCAAAAAGCTAAAGCAGAATACGATAAAGCAAAATCAGAATATGAACGAAAAGAATCTCTTTTTGAAGATGAAATTGTTCCTAAGTCTGAGTGGGAAGCTGTAAAGCAGCGCTATCAGATAGCAAAAACCAATTATGAAACTTTGGCGAAGGGCTATAGGTCTGGAGGAAAGCAGATTTTGGCACCAATGGATGGCTATGTAAAATCATTAGTGATTGAAAATGGTGATTTTGTAGAGCAGGGTGAAAAACTCCTTAGCATAGCTGAACACAAAGGATCATTACTAGAAATTCAGGTGAGCCCTGAAAAAAATCTGGCCTTAGACCATATTCAAAATATCTGGTATCAGCCCAGCCCAAACAAATGGTCAAACTTAAATGAGACAGGAGGGCGCATTCTTACCAAAAGTAGAGAGGTTGCACCAAATGATCCATTGCTTTCAGTTTTTGCTTCGGTATCGGAAGAGGTGAATATGCCCGAAGGTAGTTTTACCCCTATAAAGCTAGCCATAGGAGCAGCAAAAGAAAGTTTAGCTATTCCATCAAGCGCTCTTTTAGAGGACTATGGGCAATTTTCGGTGATCGTTCAACTATCTGGTGAAAGTTTCGAAAGACGGAATGTGACTATTGGGAATCGAAATGGCGAGGAAGTGGAGATCCTTAAAGGATTAACTGCAGAGGAAGTAGTGGTTAGCAAAGGAGTTTATCAGGTGAAAATGGCTTCCATGTCTGGACAAGCGCCTGCACACGGACATTCACATTAAAATTTGATATATGCTAAATAAGATATTAGAAATATCCCTTAAGAACCGTCTTTTGGTTCTTTTGGCAGCTATTTTATTGACTTTATCGGGCTTATACATTGCTCGTAATATGAATGTGGATGTATTTCCTGATTTAACAGCCCCCACGGTGACCATTTTAACCGAGGCTCATGGGCTGGAATCTGAAGAGGTAGAAAAACTGGTTACTTACCAGTTAGAGACTGCTATGAATGGTTCTCCTAATGTAAGAAGGATTAGATCTTCTTCGGCAGCCGGGATTTCCATTGTTTGGGTAGAGTTTGAATGGGGAACGGATATTTACAGAGCACGGCAGATTGTAAGTGAAAGAATTCCGATGGTGCGTGAAAATTTACCCTCAGGCGTAAGTGCCCCAACAATGGCACCTATTTCGTCTATTATGGGCGAAGTGATGCTTTTAGGCGTTCGCTCAGATAGCTTATCGCCTATGGAGTTAAGGACACTTTCTGATTGGACGATTCGACCTCGCATTAAATCGATTGGAGGTATTGCTAATGTGGTGATTATCGGAGGTGACTATAAGCAATATCAGGTGATGGCTGATCCTGAAAAACTGAAATATTATGATATCAGCCTTGCTGAACTACTGAAAAAAGTAGAGGAAAGCAATGTGAATGCACCTGGTGGTTTTTTGAATGAATATGGAAATCAATATATCATCAAAGGAAGTGGACGTGCTTATTCTATTGAGCAATTAGCAGAAGCGGTTGTAAAAAGTGTAAATGGGCAATCCATCAAAATCAAAGATGTTGCCGAAGTAAAAGTAGGCGCTGCAGATAAAATTGGAGATGCTTCTTTAAATGCGAGTCCTGCAGTAATTCTTACCATTTCAAAACAACCCGATGTTAATACTTTAGAATTAACGGAACGCCTGGATGCTGCCATTCTTGATTTGCAAAATACGCTTCCAAAAGGAGTAGAAATCAAAAGCCATATTTTCCGGCAAGCGAATTTTATTGAAGCTTCGATTGATAATTTGAATCAAACCCTATTGGAGGGAGCCTTTTTTGTGGTGATTGTATTGTTTATCTTTTTGATGAACTGGCGAACCACCATCATCTCTCTATTAGCCATTCCGGTTTCCTTATTAGTTTCTATTATAGTACTCAAATTAATGGGCTATACGATTAATACCATGAGTTTGGGCGGAATGGCTATTGCTATTGGGGCTTTGGTGGACGATGCTATTATTGATGTAGAGAATGTATTTAAACGATTAAGAGAAAATATACGCAAGCCCAAAGCGGAAAGAGAAGCTACACTGACAGTAGTGAAAAATGCTTCGGTGGAGATTCGTAGTTCCATCATCATAGCAACACTCATAATTATCGTGTCCTTTGTGCCTTTGTTTTTCTTAAGCGGTATGGAAGGTCGATTATTAAAACCACTAGGGATTGCTTTTATCACTTCGGTATTGACTTCTTTAGTAGTGGCGGTGACACTCACACCAGTGTTGTGTTCTTATTTGCTGAAAAGTGAGAAGGTGTTGAAAAAGCAAGCCGAAGGAACAAAAGTCGAGCGCTGGTTACGAGCCCAATATTCAGCACTTTTAAAAAGAGTGTTGAAATATCCCAAGACAATTATTAGTCTAACTGTGGGTGTTTTTATAGGTAGTTTAATTCTGTTCAGTCAGCTAGGCAGAAGTTTCTTGCCTGAATTTAATGAAGGTTCCTTAGTCATCAGTGCTGTTGGAGTGCCCGGAATGTCTTTAGAAGAAAGTAATAAAACGGGAAAAATGATAGAAGAGCTGCTTTTAGAGATGCCGGAGGTAGAGGTCGTCACAAGAAGAACGGGGCGAGCTGAACTGGATGAACATGCTCAAGGCGTCAATGCTGCTGAAATAGATGTGCCGTTTACCTTAGGAGAAAAGAGTAAAGAACAATTTTTTGAAGAGGTACGGACTAAGCTGAGTGTGGTGCCAGGAGTCAATATTACGCTTGGCCAGCCAATAGCCCATAGAATTGATCATATGCTTTCCGGAACTCGCGCCAATATCGCTATTAAAATTTTTGGTGATGATTTGCAACGATTGTTCGAGCTTGGTAAAGCTGTTGAAAATAATATTAGTGGCATTGAAGGAATAGCCGATGTTGCAGTAGATCAACAAATTGAGGTGCCACAGATTCGCATTATGCCCAAGCGTCAAATGCTTGCAGCCTATGGAATGACAGTGGGTGATTTAATGCAGCAAGTGGATATTGCTTTTGCTGGAGAGAAAGCGGGAGAAATTTATGAAGGGCAAAAGTATTTCGATCTCATTGTCCGTTTCAAGGAAGAAACAAGAGATAATAAAGCAGCTCTTGAATCAGCCTTGATCAGTTTGCCTAATGGAGGGCAAATTGCTTTGAATCAGTTAGCCGAAGTAGCTTCCGTGAGCAGTCCCAATACTATTTCAAGAGAAGATGTGAGAAGGAAAATAGTGGTAGCAGCGAATGTTCAGGGTAGAGATTTGAGAGGTGTTGTGAATGAAATTCAAACTATTGTAGAGGCAAATATTGAATTGCCTGAAGGCTATAGAGTAGAGTATGGAGGCCAATTTGAAAGTGAGGAGAAGGCTTCTCAAATGCTGCTGATGACTGCATTTGCTGCTATTTTGGTCATTTTCTTATTGTTGTACTTTGAGTTTAAAGATCTCAAATTATCCTTTATTGTCTTGATCAATTTACCGTTGGCACTGATTGGGGGAATTTTGATAGTGTATTTCACCAGTGGGATCATAAGCATAGCCGCAACAATAGGCTTTATTAGTTTATTCGGTATAGCTACCAGAAATGGAATATTATTAGTATCCAGATATGAGGAATTAAGAAGTGAAGGTCTGGTAGGTTTTCAGCTATTGAAGGAAGGCGCATTGGATCGTTTAAATCCCATCTTAATGACTGCTTTTACGACTGGTTTGGCTTTGATTCCGCTGGCCCTTAAAGGTGGCGAGCCAGGCAATGAAATTCAAAGTCCGATGGCTGTTGTGATCTTGGGAGGACTACTCTCAGCTACAATACTGAATTTGATAGTGATACCTTGTGTATATGAATTGGTTAGCTTAAGAGATAAATATTGAGTTTGCACCTATTTAATATAAAAAAACAGTAGTTCAGTTGTTCTGAACTACTGTTTTAGATGGGTACGTTTTGATTTTAAAAATTGACTAGTTGCACCAAAACTAAAGAAAAACTAATTCTTAAATATTTCTTAGCTTACCTATTTCCATAACCATTTCAAAAACAGCCTGGGTTAAGCGGATACTTCTTCTGTTTCCTCATACTTACTCGCCTTAAGATTAACCCTTATTTCCTTGAATACATCAATGGTTCTTTCTACATCTTCAAAGGTATGAACAGCAGTAGGGATAAGTCTTAAAATTATCATTCCTTTCGGTACTACAGGGTACACTACCATGGAGCAAAATAATTGATGATTTTCACGTAAATCACGCACCAAAGCAGTTGCTTCGGCAATAGTTCCATTTAAATAAACTGGAGTAACCGGAGAATTAGTGTTGCCAATATTAAAACCTGCACTTGTTAGTCCTTTTTGTAAAGCGTGTGTGATTTCCCAAAGTTTCTCACGTAATTCCGGCTTAGTTCGCATTAATTCCAATCGTTTCAGCGCTCCATAAACCATGGGCATGGGCAATGCTTTAGCAAAAATCTGTGAACGCATATTATATTTTAAGAACATAATAGCTTCCTTGGTGCTTGCCACAAATGCCCCTATGCCGGCAAAGGATTTAGCGAAAGTTCCAAAATAAAAATCAATTTCACTTTGAACGCCTTGCTCTTCACCAGTACCTGCTCCTGTTTTGCCCATGCACCCAATTCCGTGTGCATCGTCAACTAACATTGTAAAATTAAATTGTTTCTTTAGAGCGGCAATTTCCTTTAGTTTTCCTTGATCTCCCCGCATGCCAAACACACCTTCGGTAATTAGCAAAATAGCACCTTGAGTTTTTGAGGCTGTATTTTCCGCTCGTTGTAATTGTTTCTTACAGTCTTCAATGTCATTGTGCTTAAATACAAAGCGTTTTCCTTGATGTAATCTCATCCCGTCAATAATACATGCATGAGATTCTGCATCATATACAATTACATCATGTCGGTCAACAAGGCTATCAATGATTGACAACATGCCTTGATAGCCATAATTTAATAGAAAGGCATCTTCTTTATCTACATAATCTGCTACCTCTTTTTCAAATTGTTCATGTAATTTGCTATTCCCACTCATCATGCGGGCACCCATGGGATAAGCTAGTCCATACAATCTGGTTCCTTCATTATCTGCTTCCCTTACTTCGGGGTGATTAGCTAAACCCAAATAATTATTCAAGCTCCAAACTAATTTTTCTTTCCCATTGAAGGTCATGATATTATTTATCTCTCCTTCTAATTTAGGATAAGTATAATATCCGTGGGCATAATGCGCATGTTCTCCCAAGGGTCCTAAACGTGATTTAATTTTATCAATAATATTCATATAATTTATTTAAATGATGAAGCTGATTTTTTTGATATTGGAACTAATGGTCATTACAATCTTAGGAAAATATTACCGCTAATATGATGGCAAAAATAATAAAGAGGTAATACCAAAAATCCACAAAATAGGCTCCATATTTTTTCCAATATTCTTTTATTTTCTTAAACATTATTTATTGATTTGAGCGTAAAAAAATCTTTCCACTATTTTTACTATTGTTCATATCCGATATCATAATGTATGAATATATTTATCCAAATAGCTCTTCCATAGCGCATTACGAAAGGTTGCGTAACCAATACAACCAGCAACATTACAAGAAAAACCATCAAGTAATAATCCGGAATAAATATTAATGGAAATAAAGAGAGAAAAACTACTATAAGGACTATTGGATATGTTACCCAAAGCGCTCCGGAATAAAAGCCTGGCTCTATCTTAAAATCTTGACGGCATACGAAGCACTTATCTGGCATTGCCAGCGTGTTATGATAATTCCAAGCATTATTTATAAACAAGTTCCCTTGATGACATTTTGGGCATTTTAACTTTAATACGCTGTATAGTTTTGTCTTATTATTAATGCAAATCATAATTTTATCTTATTCTTATTGAGTGGCTAAATTATTCTTTGCATGAGAAGCAAAAATATTAGATGAAATTTCAGTATGTCTTTTCAAAACAAGAGGATTTGCATGGCTTAGTTTTTGATGTATAAAAATCCAATTTTCATATCCATTGATCCAATTCTTTTCTACAGTTGTTTCTCCTAATATTTTATTACAAAGCACATGCAATTTTACTGCTTCATTTAAGTGCTTACTGCTCTCTATAGCTTTATTATAAAAAATAATTCCTTGTGAGCTTAAGATTTTTGAAAGAGCTTCAATAAATTGCGTTTGCATTAATTTGTAAGGAGTATTATTTTCAATAGACACATCCATAATTATGATATCATATTGATCTTTTGTATTCATTACAAATTTTAAAGCATCATCATGGATAAGAATCAAGGGTTCATATCGCTTCGGGTCAAAGTATTTATTCTGCAATTCAATAACTGCTTTATCCAATTCAACGCCAGTTATTAAACATTTTATATTCCAGTATTTTCTAAGAATAGTAGCGACACTTCCAGCTCCAAATCCGAGTATAAGAACTTTGTCAATCTTGCGTTTAGAGAAATCATATTTACTAAATACTTTTTTGAAAATATTTTTTCGTTTTCCGAAAGAATGGTTCATTAAAGCACCATTTAACACATGTTTTCCTCGTTCCAGCCTAACTTCGAGATAAGGATTGATCTCTCCCTTTCTACTTGTGGCACGGAGTGGAATGACATAACTTATCATGCCTTTAATAAAATTTTTCATATAATGACCATACTTAATTATTAGATGTATTTAATTTTATTCTTTTTAGAAGACAGATAATTTTCTCTTGTTCTTCAGCATTGTCCCGGAGACGCTCTCTTAATATTCGTTCGAAGAATATCTTGTAAACTTCATCGTAAAGAATGTTAGCCCTATTTACATGGATATAACCAAACTTTTTAAGCTTTTTTATCCCGAAGGTGACTATGTCATTATTTCCCGTCATCATCTTTTTTTTACCCATAAATCCAATAATTCATTTTCATAAGAAGCTATCTTTTTGTAGCTATTTGGAATTTTGATTCCATTAGAGCAGTAGGTCACGATTTTAGTTCCATTAGGAAGATTCAAAAGTTGACTATGAACATAAATAATATATTCAGTATAATGATTCTCTGATAAGGTAACGATATCATCAATTCTTCTAGATTTACATAAATTTTCCATGAATGGATTGTAGAAGTAAAAAGCATCATAAAATCCAAAATCAATAGAAGTTACATTAGCATGAATTGCTCTGGCATTCTCTAATCCATAATTATCGAATAAGCTATTGGATATATCAACTAGATACTTTCTTTGTTCAATCCCAGTAAATATCCCCTCTGTTAAAGTTGCTCCCACAATACAAAATTTACCCACACCTGATCCTACATCCAAAACTTTAATTCCAGCTTTGTCAACTAATAGGTTTGCGACAATTTTAGCCACTTTTACTGGCGTCCAGTGAATTCTTGATTTTTTTTGAATTGCTAAAGGGTAAATCTTGTCGAATTCATTATCCGTGATATCAACTTCCAGTTTGATTGCATCATTTACCATTTTATGCTCCAATTAGGGCTTTGTAACTTTCATAATTTAAAAGCCCGGATTTATCTAAATCATCTTCTATTTCAAGTTTTACCATCCAACCTTTTCCATAAGGATCATTATTGATTAATTCAGGATTTTGATCAAGAGCATCATTTAATTCTTTTATCGTGCCATTTATGGGAAGAAATAAATCTGACACAGTTTTTACAGCTTCTACAGTACCAAACACCTCTCCTTTTTCCAGTTTTTCCCCAACTGTTTCGACTTCCACATACACTATATCTCCCAATTCCTTTTGGGCAAAATCAGTAATACCGACTACTGCGTGGTTTCCTTCCACTTTAACCCATTCATGGTCTTCAGTATAAAATAGATTTTCAGGTATTTTCATTTATCCTTTCGTTTAATTTCATCTTTTCAGGGCATTTTGTATTACTATGCTTACAATAAATACAACAATCCTCCTCATGATTTACACTATATACTTCTCCGCAAAAAACACAATGGCTGCTCAAGTCTTTGCTTTTTTTAGGCATTTCCCTTTTGTATCTTGAATGACAAGACGGGCATTCAAGAATAGCATATAATTTTATTTCTTCCATTATTTTATCATTTCCATATTCTCAACAATTGGTTCACTAGCTAAAATCTCATCATTCGCATAGGATCGATACTGATCAAAATTTTTGATAAACTTCATCGCTAGTTGGTTAGAGGTTTCATCATAAAGTTGCGGATTATCCCATGTATTTTTAGGGTTTAAAATTTCTGAAGGTACTCCCTCACACTTAGACGGCACTTTTAACCAGAAACATGAATGGGTTGAATAAACATTCCTGTCAAGTTTACCTTCCAAGGCAGCTTTGATCATAGCTCTTGTATATTTAAGTTTTATACGCTTCCCAACACCATAAGCTCCTCCTGACCAACCTGTATTAACCAACCATACATGTGTTTTGCCTGATTTTAGTTTTTCGCCTAATAGTTTAGCGTACTTTATTGGATGAAGTGGTAAAAAGGGCTCTCCAAAACATGCTGAAAAAGTAGTTTGCGGTTCTTTTATTCCGGCTTCTGTTCCCGCTACTTTTGCGGTGTATCCTGATATAAAATGATACATGGCTTGACCAATCGTCAATCTAGAAATAGGGGGTAAAATGCCAAAAGCATCACAGGTCAAAAAGAAAATATTCTTGGGAGCGCTGCCTTTAGAAGTAGGGACAATATTATCTATATAATAAATAGGATAAGCAGCTCGAGTATTCTCGGTAATACTCACATCATCAAAATTCACTTTGTTTGTGTTTTCAAAGAATGACACATTTTCCAACAAAGTTTCTTCTCTAATGGCACTATAAATTTGAGGTTCCTTTTCTTCAGATAGGTTAATACATTTTGCATAGCAACCTCCTTCAAAATTAAAAACAGTATTAGAATCCCATCCATGCTCATCATCACCTATAAGTTTTCTAGATGGATCAGCAGATAAAGTTGTTTTTCCCGTTCCTGATAATCCAAAAAAGATTGCAGTATCATTATTTTTACCAATGTTGGCGGAACAATGCATACTTAACACACCTTTGGCAGGCAAAAGGAAATTGAGGACACTAAAAACACCTTTTTTTATTTCCCCAGTATAAGCAGAACCGCCTATTAAAATAATTTTTCTAGTGAAATTAATAATCGTGAAATTTTGCTGACGGGTGAAGTCTGTTTTGGGGTCTGCTTTAAAATCTGGTGCCACTAGAATAGTCCATTCCGGATTATTTAAAGCATCTTTATTAGGTCTCAAAAA
>QNXU01000178.1 GCA_003973485.1 Bacteroidota bacterium
AAGGATGGTGAAGAATGTAAGAACACCTGTAAAGAAATTTCTAGGAATTACACTTTCATTTTTTTTATCTTTCAAATAAAACTTATAACTCTTTTTAAATCCAAAAAGACTCCAGCGAATCAATGCACCAAGCATTTCTAATAAATGTATTCCTGCCATTTATTCAAATACTTTTAAGATTGAATAGTGTTATAAAAGGCTCGAAATCTTTATCATCTTGCAATAAGCTAATATTATTTTCAATACAAAATGTAGCAATAAAAACATCTACTGTTTTTCTAATAGTCAATCCCTTTTTTCGTAGAATTCTGTAGTTATTAGCAGACGATAATGCTAGATCCTTTCCGCCTAAATTCTTAAAAGGAAATACATCTAAAAGTTCTTTTGCTTTTTGATAAGACCTTTCATCAGAAAAACCTTGTAAAACTTCTGTATAAATTAAATCACCTATTATAAACTCTTCTCTCCCTAAATTGGAATAAAGAAAATCTGTTTTCTGATTAAATACACCATTAAAATAGTTAATCCAAACAGATGAATCTATGAGTATCATTTATCAGTTCTCATTTGGTCTAAATCGCCTTCCCACTTCAATTTCCCTCTAAATGATTTTAATTTCTCCTGTTCTTTGAGACGTATCATTAGTTCCAAAGCCGCTTCAACTGTTGATTTTTTAGTGGTTAACCCAGACAATTTCATTGCCTTTTGCATTAATTCATCCTCTATTACAATATTTGTCCTCATAATGTGTATTATTTACTTAAATTTACACATTATTTTTAAAAATAGTTCTAATTAAATAGAATTATCCTTCCAAACTCCCCTCATAAGCATGCTGCAACATCTCCACTAATTTTGATTTTTCAAGTGGGGCTACATTTTCATAAGGCTTGGCTAAAACCGTATCAACCGCTTTATCAATATCCTCTTTTTTAAAGCCGATGCTTTTCAAATCTGTTGGGCCACCAGCCTTTGCAGAAAGTTCTTGCAATTTGTGAGCAGGCTCTGCGCCTAATACTTGTACAAAATCGCTTTTTATTTCTTTAGATAAATACTCCCATTGGTAGTTTAACACAAATGACTGCAAAACGGTATGGACATAAGAATGCTCCAATTTAAATGAACCGCCTAACACATGAGCCATTTTATGATGTAATGACATGCTTACCTCACACAAACATTTCCCTGCCAAATAAGCTCCGAATTGAATATCAATATTCGCTTGTTCAGTCAGTTTTTGTTCACGAGCCACTTCCTCTAAACCTGATTTGATTTTTTCTACGCCAAGCAAAGCATGATGTCTGGTAACAGGATTTCCATTTGGTGCATAAATTGCTTCCATAAGGTGAGCCATAGCATTCATTCCACTAGTTACGGCTAGACTTAAAGGTAAGCCAGAAGTCAATTCTGAATCATACACCACAACCTTTGGCATTACATCCATAGATTTCCCTGTGGTTTTGCCTTCTTCTGAACTAATTCCCCAAATGTTGGTTTGCTCTGAACCAGAATAGGTAGTAGGGACTGCCACAATTGGCAATTTGGTTTCCAATGCTAATGCTTTGGCTAAACCTATAGCTGAACCTCCTCCGAATGCTAATAAAACATCTGGCTTTTCTTCCTTCAATTTCACCATGGCTTTATCTACCAAAGATTGAGGAACATGCTGGATGATTTCAGGAAAATAATAAAGTTTATCTTTTCCTAAAGTATCACTAACTGAATTGATTTGAGAAGCCCAACGCTCCTCTCCCATCGCCATTACTTTTTTGTAATCGGCTAAAATAGTAGGCAGTTCAGCAGTTTTCCCTTTTCCAAAAAATACTTGATTAGGATATGATGTATATGTAAAATTCATGTTTTATAATTTATGTATTGCATTTTCAATTTGAGCTACAGTGCTCTTTAAATGCGGGAGAAATTTCTCCAACATTTCATCTTTGCTCACTCTGCTGGCATGTCCACTAATATTTAATGCAGCAAAGGTTTTTCCATTTTTATCTTTAATCGGACAGGCAATTGAGCGAACTCCAATTTCTAATTCCTGATCAGCCAAAGCCCATCCTCTTTCTCTCACTAACTGTATGCGTTCAATCAATTTCTCCTGATCGGTTATAGTATTCGCTGTTAATTGTTCTGCTTTAATTCCTCTGATAAATTCTTGCATATCATCATCCACTAAGCCAGCTAACAAAACCCTTCCCATTGAAGTCGCATAAACGGGCAACCGAGTACCAACTCCTAAAGAAATCGTCATAATTCGGTTTGTTTGTACTCTGGCTACATACACAATATCATAACCATCTAAAACCGACATAGAACATGATTCATTTACTTCTTCAGCTAGTGTTTTCAAATAGGGTTTAGCCAATTCCTGAAAGGGTAAAGAGGATAAGTAAGAATAGCCCAATGTCAACACTTTCGGACTTAAGCTAAATTGCTTCCCATCTTCTGTTTGTACAAATCCCAAATACTGGAGTGTCAATAAAATCCTCCTTGCATTTGCCCTTGTCAAGTCCACCTTTTTGGATACTTCCGTTAAGGTCATTTTATCATTTTCTGCATCAAAGGCTGCTATTACTTTTAATCCCTTTTCAAGCGATTGAACAAAGTCTGATTTTTTTATAGTTGGCTCCATGATGCAAATATGCAGAATATTAGGCTTTTCTAGCTAATTTAAAATCATATTCCACATCACAAAAAGCAGATTTAAAGCCCCATTTTTCCGCATCCGCCTTATTTTCATTCAAAGGGAAATCTAATATCAAGGATTCTTTGACCCCGAATACCGCATCTGAATCCAAATATTCATCACCTTCTACAAAAATATGGGTAATTAAAGTTTGATAGCCTTCAGCTTCAATCCAGAAATGAATATGGGCTGGTCGCATAGGATGTCTGCCCGAAGCTCTTAAAACTTCTCCCACAGGACCATCCGTTGGCACTGGATAAGGAGATGGTTTGATAGATTTAAACCAAAATTCTCCTGTTTCATCTGTAGTGAAAATTCCTCTTAAGTTCATTTCAGGTTGGCTTGAATCCTGAATATCGTAAAAACCATCATCATTCGATTGCCACACATCTATTTTGGCATTTTTGATAGGTTTTCCATCTGGATCTAATATTTTTCCTCTGAATAAAGCAGGCTCTCCTGTTTCTACTTCTTTTCCTCTTGCAATATTATCTCCCATTTGCATTTCCATTGCAGGTGCATGAAATGGACCTGTTACAGTAGTCTCGGTGGCATCTTGTGATGTTCTGTGGTTAATAGCATCCACTAACATGGAAACTCCTAAAACATCTGACAATAAAATAAACTCCTGTCTTTTATCATCACATTTCTTGCCAGTCCTGGTTAAGAAATCAATGGCTTTGAACCACTCTTCCTCAGTAGGTTCCAAATCTTTAATGAATGCGTGAAGGTGCTTAATCAGCTTGGTTAGTACCTCCTGACTTCTTTTATCATCACTCTTAATTCGCTCTAAAACGATATCGGTTAGGTTTTCTTCAGTTAAATTCCTCATGAGATTTTTTTTTGTAAACAATAATTTAGTAATATTGTTTTATTATTAAACAAATGTACGATATATAAACTTACATACAAAATAAATTCTCATGCTAAATCCTAAATATGAAACCGATGTACTTATAGTAGGAAGCGGTCCGGCTGGTTCTACTACTTCTGCACTTTTAAGTAAATATGGAGTAAAGAATATGGTAGTCACCAAATACGGTTGGCTGGCCAATTCGCCCAGAGCTCATATTACCAACCAGCGTGCTATGGAAATATTTAGGGATTTGGGCATTGAAGATGAAGTAAAAGAAAAAGCCGTTCCGCAGGAATTAATGGGCAATAATGTGTTCTGCACAAGTTTGGCCGGTGAGGAATTAGGAAGATTATATTCTTGGGGAAATCAACCCAACAGAATGGCTGATTATACGGTGGCAAGTCCTACAAAAATATGTGATATCCCCCAAAATTTGGTAGAACCCATAATAGTTGGAGCTGCAGCCCGCAATGGTTCTAAATATAAATTTGATACAGAATATCTAAGCCATGAACAGGATCAGAACGGTGTGACAGTTCTTTGCAAAGACAGGCTTTCCAATGAAGAGTTTACCATAAGAGCCAAATATTTGGTAGGTGCAGATGGCGGAAATAGTAAAGTCGCTGAAAACTTGAATCTACCTTATGAAGGTGAAATGGGCGTAGGAGGCAGTATGAATATTGTTTTCAAAATGGATTTAACCAAATATGTTGCGCATAGACCAAGTGCCCTCTATTGGGTAATGCAACCCGGTTCTAACGTAGGCGGTATCGGAATGGGCTTAGTCAGAATGGTAAGACCTTGGAATGAATGGCTGATTGTTTGGGGTTACGATATTAATGATGGACCACCTGAAGTAAATGATGATTTAGCAAAAGATATTGCCATTAAATTAGTGGGGGATGACAGCATTCCAATTGAAATATTGCAAACCTCTACTTGGACTGTAAATCATTGCTATGCCACAAAAATCTCTGACGGAAAAGTATTTTGTTTGGGAGATGCTATTCACAGGCATCCGCCTTCGAACGGATTGGGCTCCAATACATCCATTCAGGATGCTTTTAATTTAGCCTGGAAATTAGCCATGGTAGTAAAAGGAGAAGCAAAAGAAAGTCTTTTACATTCTTATGAAGTAGAACGCGCTCCTATTGCTAAACAAATTGTAGACAGAGCAAATAAAAGTATTGAAGAATTTGGCCCTATTTTTCAATCATTAGGATTGGGAGACAATATCGAGCCCGAGCAAATGAAAGCCAATATGGCTAAATTGAAGGATAACAACCCTACTTCTGAACAACAGCGAGAAGATTTACGGAAAGCTATTGCATTGAAATCTTATGAATTTAACTGCCATGGAGTAGAATTAAATCAAAGGTATAATTCTAAAGCGATTGTTTCAGATGGAAGTGCTGAGGAAGAGTATTTAAGAGATCAAGAATTATATTATCAAGCTTCTACCAGACCAGGCGCACATTTGCCACATGTATGGCTAGGTGATAACGGACATAGAATTTCCACCTTGGATGTTTCTGGCAAGGGCAAAATGACTTTATTCACCGGAATTGGTGGAGAAGATTGGATAAAAGCAGCCGAAGAACTAAGCAAATCATTGAATATCGAAATCCAAACAGTGCAAATTGGTCCAGATAGAGATTATACCGATTTATACGGAGAATGGGCAGAAATCAGAAACATAAAAGATTCAGGCTGCTTACTGATAAGACCTGACTATCATATTGCTTTTAGATCAAAAGAAGTGAGCAATAACTCAAAAGAAGAATTACAAAACGCACTTAACCAAGTCTTAGGACTATAAAAACATGAAAACTGTTCCCATTATATCAGCACAAGAAGCTGCCACTAAAGTAAAAAATAACGATACTATTTTATGCGGAGGCTTTGGGATGACAGGTGCACCTGTTCATTTATTGCATGCCTTAGCAGAAACTAATACAAAAGATTTAACCTACATCGGAAATAATGTCGGAGAGCCCGGTTTGGGTGGCGATAGGTTACTAACCAACGGACAATTGAAGAAGATGATCGGTTCCTATTTTACTAGCAATCCTAATGCCGTGAAATGGGCACAAGATGGAAAAGTCGAATATGATTTATTACCTCAAGGTACCTTAGGTGAAGCCATCAGAGCAGGTGGAATGGGAATTGGTGGATTCTATACTCCATCTTCAGCGGGAACAGTTTTGGCTGAAAAAATGGAAACCAAAATCATCAATGGAATTGAACAGGTTTTTGTAGAAGGAATAAAAGGAAACGTAGCTTTTATTAGAGCTTGGAAAGCGGATACTGCAGGAAATTTAACTTATCGAATGACCGAGCAAAACTTTAATCCTGCTATGGCTACCGCTGCTAATATTGTAATTGCAGAAGTGGAAGAAATTGTGCCAGTAGGTGAATTAGATCCGAATCAAATCCATACCCAAGCTTGTTTTGTGGATTTTCTGGTTGAAGCCAAATTACAGAAGGGACATCTCGGTACTTCTGCATCAGTAGGAAGTAAAAAAGCCGGTGAAGACAGAATAAACATTGCGAAAAGAGCTTTAAAAGAATTGCAAAAAGGAGATATCGTAAACCTTGGAATTGGAATTCCCACTTTAGTGGCTGATTTGCTTAAGGAAGAAGATGGCATCATTCTCCACACCGAAAACGGAATGTTAGGCGTTGGGCCTGAACCTACAGATGGAAGCGGTGCCATGATAAATCCAGTTAATGCAGGAAAAATCCCTGTTACAGCTGTAAAAGGAGCCAGCTACTTTGATACCGCTACTTCATTTGGTATGATTAGAGGCAAACATGTAGATGTTGCTATCATGGGTGGTTTAGAAGTAGATGAAAAAGGTAACTTAGCCAACTGGGCTGTACCAGGAAAACCACTGTTAGGTGTAGGTGGTGCAATGGATTTAGCTTCTGGTTCAAAAAAACTCATTATTACCATGAACCACAACAATAAAGATGGCAGTCCAAAATTGGTAAAATCATGCGAATTACCCATTACCGCTATGAATGCTGTTGATATGGTAATCACTGATAAAGCCGTTTTCAAAATAGGTGAATCTGGTTTTGAGTTAGTAGAGTTAATGCCAGGAGTAAGTTTAGAAGAAGTAGAAAAGAGTACTGGAGTTGAGTTTTTTAATGGGGTGAATTAGGTAATACTGTTAAATAAATTACATCAAACCAGCATTGTAAAATAGTGAGGCTGAACCGACTTTTGCGAAATTCCGTTTAATTATTTAAATTTCATGAAATGAAAATATTTAAAAAGAAATATAAGGTCAAGGATAATCAACTTATAATTGATTTACCTAATACATTTAATGAAATTTCCAGTGTAATTGTTACTATCGAAGAAGACTTAAATGACCATCAAAAAAAAATAGAACTGATGAAAAAAGCTTCAAAAGACCCTTTATTTCTGGCTGATATAAAGGAAGTTAATAACGACTTCAAATTTGCAGATTCTGATGCTTTATGAACTTTTCGAAATGGTCAATCTTTAGAGCAAATTTAGACCCTGTTATTGGTTCAGAACAAGGCAAATCTAGACCAGTTCTCATATATAAGTGAAGACTACATAAACGATTTACTAAATGTTGTAAATGTAATTCCAATCACTAGTAGGAAAGAAGGTCGAGAAATATATCCTAATGAAGTTTTATTAAAAGAAAATAGTTATGGCCTTGAAAATGAGTCTATATTATTGTGTCATCAAATTCGTTCAATAGATAAAAAGAGGTTATCGAAGAAATATGGTTTTATTCAAAATGACAAAATCAAAAATGAAATCTTTGATGCTATTATTTTTCAATTCGGAATACCAATTTCCTGATATTATTTATAATATTTTCATTACCCCAGATCAACTTTTAACCTGCCAAGGTTATAAAAGAAAATCAATATTAAATTTTTAAAATAAAAAAGCATTCCCCAACAACTCAGGAAATGCTTTTCAAATTCAATTCTTTAGAAGAAAATTAATCCTTCAAATAATGAGGTACCGTAATTTTCTCCAAAGGCTTAATTAATTCTTCTCTTCTATCTTCAAAGAATGGAGGTAATAATAATTCATGGCCTAGTAAATCTGCCGGCTCATCCACTGCAAATCCTATGTCGGAAGTAGCAAATTCAAATAGCTGACCACCTGGAGTTCTGGTATAAATCGAATGGAAATAGTTTCTGTCCTTAATTTCCGTCACATCCGTATAACCTGTTCCCTCAATGTAAGCTTTCAATTCAGCACTTTGCTCGTCATTTGCAGTGGCAAAAGCAATATGGTGAGGAATCCCCACTCCAAATGTCC
Source organism: Bacteroidota bacterium (assembly GCA_003973485.1). Taxonomy (GTDB): domain Bacteria; phylum Bacteroidota; class Bacteroidia; order Cytophagales; family Cyclobacteriaceae; genus Marivirga. The sequence continues at coordinate 7,867 of QNXU01000178.1, forward strand.
AGCTTCCTTGAGGTAAATCTGGCTCATGATGCAATTCAATTACTTTTCTAGCTCCACCATCCTTGATATGGTAACGGTGATATTGACCTTCCTGACCAACTTTATTGAAGCCCAAAACTTCAGTTAGATATTTATCCATCATCTCTACTTCTCTCACTGAAAGTACTGCACCATGAATACCTCTAATTCCATTATCCTTAGAAATCTCATCTGTTTGCCAAGCATTTCTGTTATCATTAGCATCCCCAAAAACACCAATTCCAACGCCTGATGGATCTTCGAAATGAATCATCTGTTGACCAAAGCGCTCCACTATTCCAGTATTTTTCACTTGGTGCTTATCAAGGTGCTGTTTCCAGAATGGTAAAGAATCAGGATGCACTGAAAAACCTGAAACTTCGATTTGACCAGAACCTTTCTTACCGTAAACTCCAGCTTTTTTGAATGGGAAGGTAGTCCAAACAGAACCAACCTCAGCATCTGCATTCGCGTAATACAAATGATAAACACTCGCAGAGCCATCAAATAAAACTGTTTGCTTAATCATTCGCATCCCCATTACTTGGGTCACAAAATCAATGTCTTCTTGGGCGCTTCCTACACTGACAGTTAAGTGGTGTAAGCCCGTAATATATTCGTTCGGATTCATAGTAGTAAAATTTTAATTTATGAGTATGAAGATAACCAAAGAAAATAGAGGTTGTTCTACTATTTAAACAAATGTTTACTATATGAACACAAATCTTAACTTAGTTTAAGATTGTGCCAATTTACGTTTGAGTTTGCTTAAAAATTCGGGAGTAATCCCCATATAAGAAGCAATATACTTTTGAGGGACTAGCAATTCCAGACGAGGATGAAGTTTTACAAATTCTAGATATTTTTCTTCTGCCGTAAAGGAAATATTCCTGATAATCCGTTTTTGATGGCTGATTAATGCATTTTGAAAGAGCTCCCTAAAATAACGCTCAAAAGCAGGATGTTTTTGATTTAGATCTTCAAAATCTTCTTTACTCAGTAAATAAACTTCCGCAGGAGCTAAAGCTTTAATAGCATAATTTGATTGGTGTTGATTGAAGATAGCATCTAAATCACCTGTCCACCACATTTCCTGACCAAATTGAATAGCATGCACATGCTCATTTTGATCCTTGAAGTAAGTCATTAAACATCCGGATTGAATTAAAACAAAATGTACCGTATTTTCTCCAGTTCTGATGAGATGTTCATTTTTCTGCAGGGATTTAAATTTAGCTTTCTGAAAGAAATAGTCTAAATCAGCAGTATTTAAGTCTACTTTTTCTTTTAGATATCTTGCTATTTCTTCTCTAGTCATTATAAATAGTTAATTTAACTAAGCATCAATTTAAAGACAAATTTGTAAATAGACCTTGATAATCTGATGAATGGTGAAATCACCTAGCTCAATTTCTCATTATCCTTATGCCTGTCCTTGTCCCGCTTAGTCTTCTTCTCAATATTTTTCTTTAAGGCTTCTGTCAGATTAACTCCAGTTTGATTAGCCAAGCAAATCAATACCCATAGCACATCCGCCATTTCATCACCCAAATCGGCATTTTTATCACTTTCTTTAAAGGATTGCTCTCCATATTTACGAGCCATAATACGAGCTAACTCTCCAACTTCTTCAGTTAGTATGGTCATATTGGTCAGTTCATTAAAATATCGAACGCCTATGGTTTTAATCCACTCATCTACTTGCTCTTGCGCTTCTGCTATGGTGATATCTTTTTTCATTATAGAGCCTATTTGGCATTAATTGAGAATCCTAATTTATAATTATGCTTAGGGTATCAAATCAAAAATATGGTGATATCTTAAATCACTGTATTTCATATACTTTCTCTCCTCCAGAATGAGTCTGCACAACCTTTGTATCTCTCAATTCCTCACGAGGAACTTTCATAATATCCCTATCTAAAATCACAAAATCAGCTAATTTCCCTTTAGCTATACTACCTTTCTCTTTTTCCTCAAATTGTCCGAAAGCAGCCCATATTGTCATTCCTTTTAATGCTTCTTCCCTGCTTAATGAGTTTTCTATCTGAAAGCCGCCTTCTGGTAAATTATCATCATCTTGACGGGCAACAGCTGAATGAAAGCCATAAATTGGATTTATATCTTCAACAGGAAAATCAGAACCTAAAACCAGCTTTCCATTTTGCTTCAGCAATTCTTGATAGGCATAAGCATTTTTCACTCGCTCCTCTCCTAGTCTTTCATGCGCCCAATCCATATCGGAAGTGGCATGTGTGGGTTGAACAGAAGGTAAGATGTTAAAATCCCCAAATTTACTGAAATCATTATCTGCCAAAACCTGCGCATGCTCTATTCTCCATCTTCTGTCGTTTTTCCCTTTCAGATATTTTGCATAAATATTGGTAATAGCTCTATTTGCAGAATCTCCAATGCAATGCGTATTCATTTGAAAATCTTTAGCGAAAACTAATTTTGCGAGGCTATCAAAAACTTGAGGTTTACTTCTTAAGAAACCATAATTATCTTCATCATCAGCATAAGGTTCTATTAGACAAGCTCCTCTGGAACCTAAAGCACCATCTCCATAAATTTTAAATGAGCGAACATTCAAATAGTCCGTTTTGTAATGTCCATTACTAAAATAGTATTCCATATTTTCAGCAGTTGGATTTATCATGGCGTAAATCCGCATTCTTAAAAGACTATCTTTATGCATGTGGTCCAATAAATCGATTTGGGATTTATCAAGACCAGCTTCTGCTAAGGAAGTAATGCCAACAGCAAAGCAATTGGCTTCTGCTTGCTGAATCAACTCTTTCTTTTGCGACTCACTCATTTCAGGCAATTTATCACTCAATAAGTTCATTGCATTATCTATCAGAACTCCAGTTGGCTGACCATTTTCTACTAATATTTCTCCTCCTGAAACCTTGGTATTGGCGTCTATTCCAGCTAAATCCAAGCCTTTCTGATTGGTTAAAACAGCATGAGCATCTATCCTTCTCAACATCACCACCTTATCTGGAAATAACAAATCCAGGGTGTCTTTAGTAGGGAATTGCTTGCCTTCCCAGTTGTTTTGATCCCAGCCTTGTCCGAGTAATACTGGTTCATTAGGGAACTTTTTCACATGCTTTTGCAATCGTTGCACTAACTCTTCGAAAGAAGCTGTCCCAACCAAATCCACATCTCCTAAATCTTTAGCATAGCGAATAAAATGCGCATGCCCATCAATAAAGCCAGGATAAACTGGTGAGCCCAATAAATCAATCTCTTCCTCTGATTGATATTGATTTCGAATGTCTTTGGAACTCCCAACCGCTATAAACTTTCCGTCCTTTATGGCAAAGGCTTCGGCAATTTCAAATTTATCATTTACCGTGTAAATGTCTCCATTGAAATAAATGGCATCTACTTTTTCACGGCTTGAACAAGAAGATATTATTAAGATAAGGGTTAAACTGAGTAAGAGTTTATTCATTTTTATGATTGGGTTTTAAACCTGTCAGGTTATGGAATTAAAATGGTTGGTGTGCCACCAACCATGGGGACACCTTCAATACTATTAAGTTAAGGAAAATTCCTTAACGAGTTTTTCGCTACAGCGAAAAACCTTTTGTTTTCTTTTGTCTCTTATGTGGTAAAGTGTAAGGTTTACTTTTCAAAGTAACAATTGCACATTACAACCACAAAGTAACAAAAGAACATAAAGAAAATAACCAAGGTTATTTTTTTTAGTATTACAGTTAACCACGTGGCTTCAAAGCTTAACTTAATAGCATTCGGGAAACCTTCCCTGGTCGGTGGCACACCGACCAGTATATAGTCCAGTCAAACCTGACAGATTTCGATAATTAAGTTAATTAAAATCAATCCTGATCGAATAATGTTTCAGTGAATTTCAAATGCTTCACTGATTCGCCAGAATTTTTCAATTCAATTAATGAATCTATACCAATTTGAAGGTGGTAATTCACATAACTACCCGTTACTTTCTGGTCACTTTGAGCTGTTTTTACTCCTTCTGGGGTCATAGGATTATCTGAAACCAATAACAAAGCTCCTCTTGGTATGCTGTTCACAAACCCGACAGAAAAAATAGTAGCAGTCTCCATGTCCACAGCCATCGCCCTTATTCTTCTTAAGTAATCTTTAAATTCATCATCATGTTCCCATACTCTTCTGTTAGTAGTGAAAACTGTTCCGGTATAATAATCCATTTCATGCTTTTTTATCATGGATGAAACAGCTCTTTGCAAACGGAAAGATGGTAAGGCTGGTACCTCAGGTGGCATATAATCATTGCTGGTACCTTCTCCTCTGATTCCTGCTAGAGGCAAAATCAAATCACCAATTTTTGATTTCTTTTTAATTCCTCCACATTTCCCTAAGAATAAAACCGCTTTAGGCATAATAGAGGAAAGCAAATCCATAACCGTTGCGGCAACAGAACTTCCCATTCCAAAATTAATTATGGTAATCCCTTCAGCAGTAGCCGTTTGCATCGGTTTATCTCTACCCTTAATTTCTACATTGTACTGTTGAGCAAACATCTCTACATAATTTATGAAATTGGTCAATAAAATATAATCTCCAAATTCATCTAAGCCTGTTCCTGTGTAACGAGGTAACCAATTGTCAACGATTTCTTTTTTTGTCTTCATTTATGCTTTACTTATTATAAAACCTGTCAGGTTTAAGGATTTAGAATAATCAGTTTTTCATTTCATTATACCACTACTTAATGACAAAAAAACCTGACAGGTTTAGGTGAACTTTATTTTTTGTTTGAAATTAAATTTAAATTGCCACAAAGTTAAGCGAAACCAATGCAAAGATTAAACCTTCCGCCTTATGATGTGAACTTACGTAAAATGGACGGCAAGATACATATTTTTGACCCCATCAGGAAGAAGTTTTTGGTTTTAACACCTGAAGAATGGGTTCGTCAGCATTTTATGCAGTTTTTGATTCAATATAAAAACTATCCAGCCAGCTTAATCAAAGCAGAATCAGGATTAAAATATCATGAAAGAAAAAAACGGACAGATGTGACGGTTTTCACTCGTGAAATGGAACCGCTTCTTCTAATTGAATGTAAGGCTCCTCAGGTGAAAATATCCAATAATACCTTTTCCCAAATCACAAACTACTACAGTCAATTTCAAGCTAAATACATGATTATCACCAATGGAATGGAGCATTATTGCTTTAGACCTAATGCTAAAGAATTGGTTTTTGAGAAAGAGATTCCTGATTTTTCGGATATAATTTAATAATATTTGAAATTAAAAAAAAATTAATCGTACAACTTTAAAGTGAAAAAATTTGTTACATTAAGGTATGAAAATAGAAAAAAAAGATAACGAAATTCTAGTACGGATTCCATCTAATGTAGATATTACAGGTCTTCAAAAGATTTTAGACTATATTAAATTCCGTGAAATTACCTCTAAAAGCCAAGCTTCTCAAGAGGATATTGATGCTCTGGCTAGAGAATCAAAAAAATCATGGTGGGAGAAGAATAAGGATAAATACATCAAATGAAGATTGTTTTGGATACAAATATTGTTTTTAGCAGTATTTTAAGCCCAAATGGAACTATAAATGAGTTACTTTTAAATAGTTCAGATAAAATACAGTTTTACTCACCTGAAAGCCTTATAGAGGAATTAAACAACCACCATCAAAAGTTAATAAAAATATCAAAATATTCTGAAGAAGAAATATTATTTCTTAAACGAAACATTCTCAGCAAAATATCTGTAATCAATTTAGACTACATTAAAAGTATCAGTTGGGAACAAGCTTTTGATTTATCTCACGACATTGATGAATTTGACACGCCATTTATTGCTTTAGCAATTGAACTTCAAGCTCCTTTGTGGACTGGTGATAAAAAGTTAATAAAAGGTCTTAAAAAGAAGAATGTGGACTGGATTTACCCTACCGAAGAATTGATTAATTCGAATTTCTTAAAAAGATAACAGATCACCAACTAAAAATCTCTTCAAACAACTTCAAGCCTTCTGTGCAATCTCCCAATTTTGTTGTATAAATTTTTTGAATACAATTTATGTCCGCTACATTAATCGTGTAAACGGAAATTTTATCTGAAATCAATTCTTCTGGCAACCATAACACCTCTTTAATTTCCAGATCAAACTTCTTTGCATTTTTAAATAAATACCTTCTACTCACTCCATTTATACATCCAGTTTGTAAGGATGGAGTATAGATTATACGATTACTTAAATCCAGAAAATAAAGATTAGAAGAAGATGCCTCAGCTACATATCCATCATGATCTAACAATAAAACTTCTTCCAGCGCTCTTTCCTTCTTTTCAATTCCTGCCATTACATAAGGTAATGCAGAAATGGTTTTTAAATGACTAAAAGCTGTTTTTTGCAAGAAAATTGTATCCGCTATGCCTACCTTATCAAATTTTAGAAGTTTCTTTCTTTGGGCCTGATCAGCAGTTAATAAAAACTCAGCATCATGATGCTCGGGAGTATATAAACCACCTGCTTTTCTCCAAATATAGAACTTCATTCTTGCAGACTGTCCCATTAGCCCATTCACTTCCAATAATTCCAAAAGTGTGTGCTGAAAATCCTTCTTTGTAAATGGGAAATTCAATTTTAAGTCCATTATACCTTCAGAAATTCTTTCCCAATGCTCATCAAGAAACATTATTTCTTTTTTTCGAAAAATAATTGTTTCAAAAATCCCATCTCCGTATTGAAAACCTCTGTTTGAAACTTCTAAACTCGCTGACCCAGAGGGTATTAAGCTACCATTGTAATTAATCATACTTATTTCGCTTTTAAAACTTCCTTTATCCATTCATCAATAATACTTTTGCCACTGCAAATAATTGTCTAATATTGAGTTTTATTTTAAAAAATGGGAGAAAGAAGCAGTATTTTTGATATGATTGGACCAGTAATGATCGGCCCTTCAAGTTCTCACACTGCAGGAGTTGTTCGTATTGCAAGAGCAGCTATTAAAGTTTTGGGAGCAGAACCGAAAGAGGCGGTAATCACTTTTTATAATTCATTTGCCAGAACTTATGAAGGTCATGGCAGCGATAAAGCAATTATCGGAGGGCTCCTAAATTTAATGACTGATGATGTTAGAATCAAGCAATCCTTTGAACTAGCAAAAGAAGCTGGATTAAAATATACTTTTAAATCAATTGGAAGTGCGGGTACTTATCACCCCAACACTATTAAATTAAACTTAACAAGTGGCGATAAAAGTGTTGAAGTAATAGGCGAAAGTTTGGGAGGAGGAGTCATCAATATTTCAAAAGTGAATGGATTTACAGCCAATATTTCTGCAGCACTTCATACCCTCATCATCACTGCTGATGATCGCGAAGGTAGTATCGCTTTTATTACTAGCATTCTTACACATGATAAAGTTAATATTGCCACCATGAGCGTTTCCAGAAAAGGAAAAAAAGATATTGCTTGTTTGGCAATCGAAATGGACAGTGGACTAAAACCCATTACCTTAGAATATTTAAAAAATTTAGATTGGGTGAAAAATGTGATTTATATACCCGATATTGACATGTAAACTATTAATTATAATTATGCTTAGAACTATTATCGTACTTTTTTTCTTGACCATTGGGTTTAATGGAAATGGTCAGGATAAATGGTCTTTACAGAAATGTATTGATTATGCCCTAGAAAATAATCTGCAAGTAAAACAGTCTGGACTAGATGTTGAAAATGCAGAAATAAACCTTTTTGGCTCAAAAATGAGCAACTTACCGAATATGAATGGTAGTTTGGGAGTCAATACCTCTACTGGTCGTTCCATCGACCCTTTTACCAACACAATTATTGATAGAGGGATTAATTCTCAAAATGCAGGACTAAACGCTAGTTTGCCTTTGTTTGATGGAGGACAAAGATACAACAGCATCAAAAGAGACCAATATGGGAAATTAGCTTCTGAACAAGAACTTGCGAATGTTCAAAATAATGTGACATTGGATGTGGTCACATTTTACACTAATATTCTTTTTAACAAAGAATTACTTGAGACAGCTCAGTTAAGATTAGAAACTACGGAAAGTCAAG